>CAYJNC010000254.1:0-3236 GCA_964371185.1 uncultured Christensenellaceae bacterium | reverse complement strand
CAGAAAAAAACGCTTGAAGTTAATTGGCGACAAAGAATAGACGAAGATTATGAAAACAGGAAATAAGGGATATGAAAATTAGGTGGGCAAAGTTCGCCTAAAGGAAATAATGAGATGCACGCATATTTTTAGTATGAACAAAGAAAGGGGATTATTATGACTGTAAATGAACTTGCGAGTATTTTAAAAGAAATGTATGAAAATTCCAATGGAGAAAAGGCGGCAATGGTACATTTGTTTGCAATTAAATATGCAAGAGAAATACGAGACAACGATATTGTCATTAAAGATATTTTAATTGCGGCAAAAATGCCTTTATCGTATGTAGTTGAAATTAATAAAGGCATAAATTTGGCTAAATATGTAGAAGTTAAGGATAGATATAAGTAAAACAGGACATCATCGCCATGCCTGATTGGTATGGCGAAAATATCCGTTGAAATGGGATTGTGAATTTTTAAACGAATTGCAATTTAATGTCTTAAAATAGCGTTCATTTTAGAAGCGATTTTTTTAGGAAAATTTTTAGCTTGCTTTATATTGAGCGAATTTGATATTTCGGTATAATCGGATTCGTCTATTTGCGCGAAAACGGCAAGTTTATGTTTGGCACGAGAAGAACCGACATAAAAAATTAGAGAGTCACTTTCCTGCGTAAAAGTTTTGGCAGTTACATCTACTAAAAGAATGGCATCGGCTTCAAGCCCTTTGAACTTTCTGCAAGTAGTGAAGGTAATGTCTTTTGAATGAGCCTTGAAAATTTCGTCGCTAACCTTATCTTTTAAAATGCTTGTTTTTTCGGTGGCGCATGTTAGTATGACGATATCCGAATATTTTTTATCTAACAATTCTTTTATTGTGCTGTCTATTTGAGCAATAAGCGTGTTAGTGTCACTTTCAATATAAAACTCGGTCGAATCACCGTCGATTGCACTGTCTATAAGTTTTGGCTGATTGATTTGTAATGGGCGAATAGAAGTTTCCGCAATATTTGCAGTATTCCTACAATTGGTATTAAGTGTTAACTTGCAACCGGCATTTTGAATGTAGTCGGGCAATTTGTTGCCTTGTATCAACTGGAATTTATCGTAGAACAGATAAAACGTTCCGCTTACATTTTCGCTTAAAACAATTATTTCTAATAATTCTAAAATTTCGTGATCATTAATTTCACCTTGTCCGAAATCTTGTGCTTCGTCTATAATTACATGTTTGTAAGGAAATGTGCCGTTATCATACATTTCTTCGATAGATGATTTTAACTTGAAAAAATCATCATACTCACCGCACAAATTCATAGCATAGCCGTGCAGTGTGTAGTAATCTACGTTTTCATTGGGAAATGTTTTATTTAAATGTTCGCGTAGCTTTTTGTTATAACACAAAAACAACACTCTTTCATTATTCTGAGAATGCCTACGTGCCTTTTCTACGGCTAAGAGTGTTTTGCCCGAACCGGCAACACCGCTGATGACGGCAGACGGTTGATTTTCTAAAAAATTTAATATAACATATTGATTTTCTAACATTCTTGTAAAAGCATTGTTTTTCATTGCCAATTCAGTTTCTGCAAGAGGAAGAACATTAAATGTAGGACAAAGCACATTGTTTAATATTTTTTTCACATCATAAGGAGTTAGTGTGGTGTGTGGTTGGCTTGTTATATTATAATCAAAAATTTCGTCTATATATTTTTGTGGGTTTTCTAATGCCTCGGCAGTTAGGGTAAGTTCCTTAGTGTCGCTTGTTCCAAATTCAATATCTCTTAACTGTATCTTTTGAATAGACGGAAACCATACGGCGTGTATGAATTTACATTTTTTTGTTATGTCACCTAAAGAGTTATCATGAAAATAATTGCGTAGTTTCCATTTGTTATTATTGGCTTGCTCATAAGGGCCACCTTTTTTCATTTCGTCCCCGCTTGCGTAGTACCAAGTGCCCGAGTAGCATTTTACTTGGCCGGCTTTTGCCTCAATACACATAATGCCTTTTTCGGGGTGGAATATTACAAAATCTGTTTCGCTTTCTTTAATATTGTTGCCGGATTTTTTGATTATTCTGAGTGAATGAAAGATGTAGTAATCGTCCGGTAATTTTTCTAAGGCGGAAAACATTTCATCTTCTCTGCTGTATTGCGGAATATTAATTGGTTTGCTGGGTATCATCTTTGCCATAATGTCACCTCGTGATAGTATTAAATAAATTTTCAGGGCTGAAATCTTGGTTGATTAAAAAACAATTAAAGCCATATTCCATAGCTTTATAATAATCTTCTGCATTTTCGGTTAAGAATAATAAGCATTTTGCATTTTGCCATAATAAATCTACGGTTATTTCGGTTTTGTCGGGCAGAAGAACGCTTGCGTTATAACGTGGTTTTTCCGGAAAAACTTCTTCGCCGTATGAAAAAACCTTCTTTGCCTTCTCTATTATATCTATCTCTTCTTGTGTGTCGACATCTAAATAGTCCCAAATTTCTGTGTAATTTTTATTTTCTAAAGATACCCCGTCATGATGCTTTAATTTCGCAGACGGGGTGGTTGGTGCTGAAATATTTTTTTGAAGATATGTGCCATTTATAACTTTTTTTTGATATTCATTATCTACATATTCGAAAACTTGTTTCAAAGGGAAAGCCAAGTCTTTATTTATATATTTATCTCTGACAGAATTTGGGGCAACTTCCCCGGTAAATTCGTACCTGCCTGTTGGGTTTATATATTTACCGTTCAAATGTGTTGCATCTCTGCCGGATTTATATTCGGTAGTATTGGCATTGTGCCAATTTTCTATTTTGTATACTTCTACTATTTTGCCATGGTATACGGCAAAAGCATATTCGGCGTTTTTTTCATTGTTTGAAATGTGCCAAACACCACGAGTACAATCGTATAATGCCGTTGCATAATCTTCGCCATCAAGGTTTTTTGCGCATTCATCATGGGTGAGGTTGATTCTAAATAAAATTACTTTTTCTTCAATGCTGATTTTTGCAAGTCTTGTCATAATATTATGCTCCTATTTATATAATAAAAAAGCAAGTTGTTTAAAATTTTGAAAATCAGTTTGTGTAGGTATTAAGTAATTTAATTGTACTACTTATAAAAGCTGTTTACAAGTAGTACATGGGGAAGTTGGAGTAATTAATATTTTTATGGTGAAAGGAGCATACTACTCCCCATCATCTTCCTTGTTAAACACTTTATGTAAAATTTTCGCACCTAATAGGCCTA
>CAYJNC010000253.1:373-3244 GCA_964371185.1 uncultured Christensenellaceae bacterium | reverse complement strand
AAATACCCCCATATTTTTTCCGCTTGAAAATACATAGGCTCCCTCTATGTTGGTGTTTATGTGTACCACGCATCTGGCTGTAAACTCATTTTCTTCCAATTGGCTATCAGAAAGCCTTGTTGGAAGCGGTGTCACAAAGTAACGCCATATTAAAGGTTCGTCCGTTATTTGTGGTATCTTTTTTGTAGGTATTTTTGAAAGGTTGATAATGTCAAAATGACTATCTAAAAACTTTTCACACTCTGCCCTACATTCATTATTATTATAAAAAACATGAAACGCATAGTAATCTTTATATTCGGGGTAAATTCCATATCCCGCAAAACCACCGCCCAAACCATTAGAGCGATCGTGCATGGTTGCAATGGATTTTATAATATCTTCTCCGCTTAATCTTCTGCCTTCTGTCGATATCATGCCCGAGATTGCGCATCCCGAAGGAATTCTTATTTCACCTTCTAATTTCATTGTATCTTCTCCCAAACATTCTTTAATATGCACCCGACGTTTTAACATTTACGTCTCGCCTGTGCAAGAATTATTCTACCGCAACAAGCAAGATGTGTCAATAGTAAATTGCAAGATTAATCATTTTTTATTGCAATTTTATTTTTACAATAAAACTTTGTTACAAAATACTCAATTATCGTATATTCTTTTAATAATACACAAAATTAAAATTTTTCTATTTGAAAACATATAACTTTTCTTTCGTTATCGATTAAGCAGTTTTTGCGATAATTGCAATTTATATTATTAAATATTTCATTTTTTTGCAAAAAACTCTTGACTCTGCAAGTTTTCTATTTTATAATCAGCCCATGACATTTTCAAACGGCCGACCAAATTTTTAAGCGGTCGTCCAATAAATTTGAAATTTGTTTACAGAGAGGATGAATACACAATGAACAAAGTATCTGAAATGTTTGCAAGTATGGTTTTTGGGGACAGCGTTATGAGGCAAAGACTTCCAAAAGATACTTACAAGGCACTCAAAAAGACAACCGAACAAGGCTCTGCCTTAAACGAACACGTAGCAGACGTGGTGGCAAACGCAATGAAAGACTGGGCACTTGAAAAAGGCGCAACCCATTTTACTCATTGGTTTCAACCGATGACCGGCATAACGGCAGAAAAACACGACAGCTTTATAGCACCTTCTCCCGACGGAAAAGTAATTATGGAGTTTTCGGGAAAAGAGCTTATTAAAGGTGAGCCGGATGCTTCGAGTTTCCCATCGGGCGGCCTGCGCTCTACATTTGAAGCCAGAGGCTATACGGCTTGGGATCCGACTTCTTATGCCTTCATTAAAGAAGACACCTTATACATACCCACTGCATTTTATTCGTACAGTGGCGAAGTTTTAGATAAAAAAACGCCCTTGTTGCGCTCTATGGAAGCGTTAAACAAACAGGCTATGCGCATATTAAAACTTTTTGGCAACGACTGTGTCAAAAGGGTTATAACTACCGTTGGTCCCGAGCAAGAATATTTCTTGATAGACAAAGAATTATATAACAAAAGAAAAGATTTAATTTTTTGTAACCGTACATTGCTCGGAGCACGTCCGCCCAAAGGACAAGAGATGGAAGACCATTATTTCGGCTCTATAAAGCCAAAGGTAAGCGCGTATATGAAAGAATTAGACGAAGAGCTTTGGAAACTTGGCATATTGGCAAAAACAAAGCACAACGAGGTAGCACCGGCACAACACGAGTTAGCTCCCATATACACGACAACTAATTCGGCCTGCGACCAAAACCAGCTGACAATGGAAATAATGCAAAAGGTTGCTTTGCGCCATGGTCTTGTATGCCTACTGCACGAAAAACCGTTCGCAAAAATAAACGGCAGCGGAAAACATAATAACTGGTCTATTTCGACAGATACGGGTACAAACTTGTTAGAACCGGGCAGTTCGCCCCAAGAAAACGCACAATTCTTGTTGTTCCTGACTGCCGTTATAAAGGCGGTAAACGAATATCAAGATGTATTGCGACTGTCGGTTGCAAATGCGGGAAACGATCATCGCTTAGGCGCAAACGAAGCCCCTCCGGCAATTATATCTATGTTTTTAGGCGATGAACTTACCGGCATACTCGAGGCAATAGAAAAAAACGTTCCGTACAACGCAAAAGACGCAGACATAATGGAAGTAGGCTTGAAAACAATGCCTAAATTTGCAAAGGACACAACCGACCGCAACCGTACTTCACCGTTTGCGTTCACCGGCAATAAGTTTGAGTTTCGTATGCCCGGGTCTTCATTCTCGGTTTCTAACCCAAACATAGTATTGAACACAATAGTCGCAGAAGCGTTAGAGCAATTCGCAGGCGAGCTGGAAGGTTCTGATAATTTCACCGAAGATTTGCAAAAATTAATTCAGCGAAACGTCGGCGAACATAAGCGAATAATATTCAACGGCAACAACTATTCGCAAGAATGGGTGGAAGAGGCAGAAAAAAGAGGTTTGTATAACCTTAAAACTACGCCGGAAGCGCTACCGTATTTTGTTAGCGAAAAAAACATAGCCGTCTTCACAAAGCATAAAATATTCAGTGCGGAAGAAATGCAGTCTCGGTGCGAAATATTGCTCGAAAACTATTGCAAGGTTATTCATATTGAAGCATTAACGCTAACAGACATGCTAAACAAACAAATTTTACCTTCTGTTTGTGGCTATATGAAACATATTGGTCAAACAGCAAACGCAAAAAAAGCGGTATCGGCTAAGCTATCTTGTGACATGGAATTGTCTATATTAGAAAAAACCTCGTCACTTTCAAACACAATATATGGTTTGCTTACCGAGTTGCAAGAGCTTGTTGCAACGGCAGAAAAGCAGACAGACGCAAAAGCTTTGTCTACTTA
>CAYJNC010000253.1:0-344 GCA_964371185.1 uncultured Christensenellaceae bacterium | reverse complement strand
GGTTTTCCCGGCAATGGAAAACATTCGCACGGCAACCGATGAATTAGAGCTAATTATCGGCAAGGAATATTGGCCTTTGCCTTCCTACGGTGAACTCTTATTCAGCTTATAGCACGTATTTTAAACGGCTATATTTTAAACTAAGGTATTAAAAAATTTAAAATATTTTGGGTTTGTTGATAAAGTCCGATTTATGAAATTTTGTCGTTCGGGTTTGCAGTTCAAGGCAAAAAACGCAGCTTTAGCGCCGCTAAGGCGAGGCTTTTTAACACAGGAATGCAAGTCGAGGCGGCGAAATTACGAAATTATGACTTTTACCAACACACCCCACTAAGGGGGACATT
>CAYJNC010000252.1:0-3248 GCA_964371185.1 uncultured Christensenellaceae bacterium | reverse complement strand
TCACCTGCTTGTCTTGCAACGATTACAGAATCGGGAGCAAGTTCTAAGATTGTGTCTTCAATACCGTCTGCTCTCTTAACAACAGCTTCTACATTATCTTGAGAGATAATAAGAACATTGCCTTGGCCGTCAAGCTCTTCGTTAATCCATTGTGCAACGTTTGTTCCGATTGTAACACCGTATGAATATTCATCAAGTGTGAAAATCGCATTTGCATTGGGTACAAGCTGTGCAAACGAAATAACAAGTATGCCTTTTTCGTTCATTTCTTGTGTTATATCCATTAGTGCATTTGAATCTATCGGGCACGCAATAACAGCTGTAACGCCTTGATTCATAAAGTTTTCAAAGTCAGAAACTTGCTTTGCAACGTCATAACCTGCATCTACAACAGTTAAGTCATAACCGAATTCGTCTGCCATGTTTTGAACACCGTCTCTAACTGAAACGAAATACGGGTTTGCAAGTTGAGGAATAGACATTCCGATAGAAACAACGCCCGATTCTTTAGCTGCTGCAATAACTTCATCGTTTGATGTTTGCGCTACTTGAACAGATTGTGTTGCTTGTGCTTCGGGTTCTTCAGCCGGAGCCTCTTCTTCTGTTGCCGGTTCTTCTTCAACCACCTCTTCAGCCGGAGCCGCTTCTTCTGCTACCGGTGCCGCTTCTTCTGCAACCGGTGCCGCTTCTTCTGCCGGTGCGCAAGCACCAAACACCATTACGGCTACGACTAACATAACTACGAGACTAATTAAACTTCTTTTTTTCACTACTTAGTTCCTCCTAAAATAATTTATTTCTACTTTACACACGATACGTATGCAAATTTAGAACAGTTTCATGCTGTTGTTTCTCTGACAACAAGTTTAGGTTCTTTGTAAAAAATTGTCTGTCTATTGGTATTACGATAAATATCTGCTGCATTTTCTATCATATTTATAATTATATTCATCGTTTTTTCGCAAATATCTTGTACAGGTTGGCTTACGGTTGTCATGGGTATCTGTGCTAATTCCGCAAACTTCATATCGTCAAAACCCGCTATTGCTATGTCTTTTGGAATTGAAATTCCTATTTCACTCAACTTTTTCATTATGCCCATGCAAATCATGTCGTTAATACATACAATTGCATCCGGATTATTTTTCAGTATTTCGCCGGTCTGGTTATATGCAGACTCGTACGTAGGTGAATCTAAATAAAAAATACTGCTTTCATCATATTCTATTCCGTTTTTTGCAAGTGCATTCTTGTATCCTTTCAACCTTTGCTTTGTAAAATTATATTCCATGTTTGCGTTTACAAAACATATTCTTTTTGCTCCTGCCTTTATAACATAGTCTACTATTTCCTCTTCGCCTTTTTCAAAATCACACATAACACACGGCTCTGTGCAATTATTGTAAGTCTCGGTACAAAACACTATTGGAATTTTCGCTTTTCTCAATATATCTAAATGTTTTATTTCGGGCTTGTCATATAGCATAGGAACAACTATAACACCGTCTACTCCTCTTGACACAAACCCTCTCACATATTTTTCTTCGGTTTTCGGATTATTATTAGATATTCCAAGTATCATTATATATCCACTTTTTTCAGCTAATTGTGAAATTATATCTACAATAGCACTATAATATGGATTCACTATTTCAGGAACTAAGAGTCCGATCGTTTTAGTCGCTCTTGTTACCAAACTAACTGCCGTATGATTTTTAACGTATGACAACTGCTTTGCAACACTTAATACTTTATGCCTTGTCTTTTCGCTCGTTCCCGGTCTGTTATTAAGCGCCATTGATACAGTTGCAACAGATACTCCTGCTGTTTTTGCAACATCTTTTATAGTTGCTTTCAAGCTTTTTCTCCCATCTGAAACGTTTCAAATTTGTTAAATATAAAACGTTTTTTCTTCACTTTTCTATTTAGCTGTTAATTAATTGTTGCTTTCTTATTTGAATTATCTTGATTATATCAGCCAATTGTGTTACAATAATAGCATAATTAAAGTTAATTTTAGCATTTTTGTACCGAATTCAGCCTAATTTACAAAAAGTCTGGAGTTATAATTGAAAATAGATACGGGCAAAATAAAAAAAATAATAATGGATTTTCATACGTTAACAGGTTTTGGCGTCGCAATAATAGATTGCAACCATAACGAACTTGTAAACACGGGTACCAGCTCCCCTGTTTGCAGATCATTCAAGTCGCATGAGACCGGTAAAATGAAGTGTCAAGAATGTGACAGCACAGCATTAGAAAATCTTATGCGGCAGCAAGCTCCCTACTATATATATGAATGTCATGCAGGTTTAATGGAAATTGCAGCCAAGCTTCAACACAACGAAACTCTATATGGATATATTATTATCGGACAGGCAGTCAATGAAGATTCATTTGACTATAAAGATAATAAATTTATTCATTTTAAATCAGACATAACCGACGATGATTGCTGTAATATAGCGGTTTGTAATCAAACCAAACTAATTGCCGGCTTAAATTTGATTAATAATATAATCAATTTTTCTAAACTCAAAGAGTTTCTTGTTACAGACAGCGATTGTAGCTTTAGTTTAATAAACGAATACATAACTTCGAATTTATCTATGGACTTAAATGCTCAAACAATAAGCGAGGTATTATCTCTTTCGCGCAACAACTTATATTCTTCCGTGAAATCTCACACCGGTTTAAGCCTCGGCCGGTATATTTTAAAACTAAGAGTCGAATATGCCGCCGACTTACTGCTAAATACCAATTATACCATTGCAGAGGTTGCAGAAAGTTGTGGCATTGGTGACTTCAACTATTTTTCTCGCCTATTTAAAAAAAGCCACGGGCTTTCTCCAAGAAAATACAGGTCTGCAAATGTACCTGTAAATGAACAACCAACCACAACAAAACTTTAGGCCTATAATTATTTCAGCTATCTTATACTTTACGAAAATATTACATACACAAAAAGCAAATACAAGGTTTTACAGAATAAAATTTTCACAGTTTTTCTAACACAAAACTTGTTAAACCTAATTTCTATGATATAATAATAAATATATAAATATTTATAACGATAAAACATAATAGGGGAAAAAACATGAGAAAGAAATTGCTTGCAACCATACTATCAATTGTGATGATGCTGACACTGTTGCCCGCCCTGCCCACATATGCGGCGGTAGACGAGGTTTTTGACGCAACGGTAGACTTAAGAGGCACACCGCAAGACCCTGCCGACGATATTA
>CAYJNC010000251.1:0-3251 GCA_964371185.1 uncultured Christensenellaceae bacterium | reverse complement strand
TGTCGTCGGCGCTGTCGTCCGCATCCGTTGGTTGAGCCGTAGATTCGCTTTGCTCTTGGTCGGCTGTGGCGGCAGTTGTTGGGGCAGCAGAATCACTTTGTGTGGTTTCTTGTGGTTTTTGCACGGAACAACCGGCGAAAATAAATATTGAAATTATTAACATTAATAATGTTTTTCTCATCAAAAATCTCCTTTTTTACGATAAAATCGCTGTTTTAAGATATTATATCATATAAATGACAAAATTCAATAGCGTAAAAACAAACTCAATCAAATCAACATAAAACAAAAAAACTCGTTGACAAAACAGGGTAAAAGTTTTATATTATAGTTAATTAAAAGTATGCGATAATGAATATGAAAATTAACGATAAATAGGTAGCAATGGACAGAAACAGTTTAAAGAGATTAATTGAAATAGAAATATTGACAACTCTTGCCGAAAAGACAAGCAGAAAAAAGGTTCCTCTTGCCGTTTCGGGTAGGCATGTTCATTTGTCTCGCGAACACGTTGAACAATTGTTCGGCAAGGATTATCGGTTGCAAATGCTAAAACCGCTGTCTCAGCCCAATCAATATGCGTGCAAAGAAGTTGTTACCATTAAAACAAAAAAAGGCGAATTGGAAAAAGTCAGAGTGCTGGGTCCGGAAAGGCCGGATACTCAAGTGGAAATTTCAATGACCGACGCATTTAAAATAGGCGTAACACCTATGATTAGAATGTCGGGCGATGTTGTGGGCACACCGGGCGTAACACTCGTTTCGCAAACCGCAAGCGTAAATTTGAATCAAGGTGTGATAATTGCGAAAAGACACCTGCATATTTCAAATGAACAGGCGAAAAACTATGGGTTGAGAGACGGGCAGACAATAAAAGTTAAATACGATGGACAAAGGGCCACAATATTTGACGAAGTGGTAGTGCGTTCGGGGAACGGACACGAGCTCGAAGTACACATAGACACAGATGAGGCTAATGCCGCACTGATAAAAAATGGCGATTACGGCGAAGTAATAGACTGAGTAAAAAGCTAAAACAAGGGTATAGGTGATATATATATCATGATGGTAGGAAGAGTTGTGGGAAACGTAGTAAGCTCTAATAAGTCAGAAGCGTTGAACGGAGCAAAAATGCTAATAGTTGTCCCGATAAACATAAATACATTAGAAGAAAAAAATGACTATCAAATTTGCGTAGACGATGTGGGCGCAGGGGTAGGAGACATAGTGATGTGTGCGTACGGAAGTTCTGCTCGGCAGACTCCGACAACAAAAAATATTGCCTCTGACTACACCATACAGGCAATAGTAGACAGTATGACACTCGAAAATATGAGTAAATATAAAAAAGAGACAGACAACTATTTCAGTTGAGGAGGGCGCAAAATGCAGTTGGCAAAAGTTGTTGGCAACTTGGTAAGCACCAGAAAATCAGACAAACTAAACACCATGAAAATGCTTGTTCTTTTGCCGATAGACATGGATACCTTTGAGGTAAAGGGAGAACCTTTTGTTAGCATAGACGCAATCGGCGCCGGTGACGGTGAGATTGTTATGTGTGCCGGAGGCAGTTCTTCGAGGCTTACAGACATAACGGAAGGAACACCTGTCGATAATACGATAGTTGCAATAATAGACAGCGTTGACATTAAAGGAAAACGGGTCTTTGATAAATCTAAGTAAATCAGTAGAGGTAGATAAACGATGGAATATTCAAAAGAACAACTACAAAATATGATACGAAATGCGGTTACGAGCGTGCTTAGCGAGATGGACGGAACAAAAGCAACAGGCACGGCTTTATCCGGCTGGTTATTTGAAGACGCAAACGATGCGGTTTTAGCGGCGAAAGCATCGCAAAAGAAACTTATTGAAATGACTCTCGAGCAAAGAGGAAAGTTGATTGCCGCAATGAGAGAGGCATCTATTAAAAATGCCGAATACTTAGCAAAACTTGCGCATGAAGAAACGGGATACGGCAGATGGGAACACAAGGTGCTTAAAAACGAAATAGCCGCCGAAAAGACACCGGGTATCGAAGATTTATCTCCGGTTGCATATTCGGGTGACTACGGCCTTACCCTTGTTGAAGGTGCACCTTATGGCGTTGTCGGTTCTATAACACCGTCTACAAATCCGACTTCTACCGTTATTAACAACTCTATCAGCATGATAGCGGCAGGAAATGCGGTTGTATACAACCCTCACCCTGCGGCAAAGAATTGTTCTCAAGAAGCAATGAGAATATTAAACGAGGCTATTGTAAAAGCCGGTGGACCGGAGGCGCTTATTACTACGGTAAAAAAACCGACACTCGAGTCGGGAATGACCATAATGACACACAAACTTGTGCCCATTCTTTCTATTACGGGCGGTGAAGCGGTTGTTGCACAGGCGATGAAAACCGGCAAAAAGGTTATTGCGGCCGGACCGGGAAACCCTCCTTGCATGGTGGACGAAACGGCAAACGTTGCCGATGCCGCAAAAAAAATTGTGGATGGCGCAAGCTTTGATAACAACGTTTTATGCGTTGCGGAAAAAGAAGTTTTTGCGGTGAGCTCTATTTTCGACTTGCTACAAAGCGAAATGTTGAAACACGGTTGCCACAAAATAAGCGGCGACGATATTAACAAAGTTATAAACACTGTTCTCGTTAAGAACGGTGACAAATACACAATAAACAGAAAATATGTAGGTAAGAATGCAGACGTGATTTTAAGAGACAGCGGAGTTGCTTTTGGCGGAATGCCCAGGCTTATAATTGCCGAGGTAGACAAGAACCACCCGTTTGTCACTGTAGAAATGCTTATGCCCGTGCTTGGCATGGTCAGAGTACGAGACATAAACGAAGCGATAGTAGAGGCGGTTATAGCAGAACAAGGTTGCCAGCATTCGGCGCAAATTCACTCTACCAACATACACAACATGTCTAAGGCGGCAACGGCACTCGACACAACTATTTTTGTTAAGAATGCACCTTCATATTCGGGAATAGGCTACGAGGGTGAGGGGTATACTACACTTACGATAGCGACGCCTACCGGCGAAGGCTTGACGAGTGCAAAGTCGTTTACACGTGCGAGAAGATGTGTATTGCAAGGAGATTTCAGAATAATCTGATTTTAATTGTAGTGAATGAAGAGGAGAGGTTGTTTATTTAAGAACAACGAAAATAACTTAGATAATTTCCCGTTTGAAACGGGGTTATATAGAACTATTGAACATAAAGGAGAACTAAAAAAATGGCAAAA
>CAYJNC010000250.1:0-3279 GCA_964371185.1 uncultured Christensenellaceae bacterium | reverse complement strand
TATTACTTGAAGAGGATCTTTACGTACTTTGTTTGCTGTTTTAGCAATGCCGATAGCACCTTCAGCAGCGGCAAAAGATTCGTGACCTGCAAGGAAGCAGAAACAAGAAGTTTGTTCTTCCAAAAGCATAGCCGCCAAATTACCGTGGCCAAGTCCTACCAAACGTTGTGCAGCAACCGAACCGGGAATGCAGAATGCTTGTAAGCCGATTCCGATAGCCCTTGCAGCATCACTTGCGATAGTGCATTCTTTTTTAAGTGCAATAGCCGCACCCAAAGTGTATGCCCAAATTGCATTTTCAAATGCTATAGGTTGAATGCCGCGTACAACACCGTCAACATCTAAACCTTTATCAATAGTATACTGTTTAACTTCTTCTAAAGAAGAAAAGCCGTATTCTTTCATGCAAGTTTCGATTTGGGCAATTCTTCTTTCGTAACCTTCAAATTTTACCATAATAATCGCCCTCCTTATTGTTTACGCGGATCAATGTACTTAGCCGCATCGTCATATCTGCCATATGTTCCGATATTGCTTTGGTAAGCCTCTTTTGGGTCTTTACCGTTGCGAATATCTTCCATCATTTTGCCCATACGAACAAATTTATAGCCGATAACTTCGTCGTTAGCGTCGAGTGCCATTTCAAGAATGTAACCTTCTGCCAATTCTAAGTAGCGAACACCTTTTTCGTTTGTCGAGAAAATTGTTCCTACCTGTGAACGTAAACCTTTGCCCAAGTCTTCTAAGCCGGCACCAATAGGCAAACCACCTTCTGAGAATGCGGTTTGTGTACGGCCGTATGCGATTTGCAAGAACAGCTCGCGCATAGCGGTGTTGATAGCATCACAGACTAAGTCTGTGTTTAAGGCTTCAAGCAATGTTTTGCCAACTATAACTTCACCTGCCATTGCAGCAGAGTGAGTCATACCCGAACATCCGCTCGTCTCTATAAGAGCCTCCTCGATTATGCCGTCCTTTACGTTAAGAGTTAGTTTGCACATACCTTGTTGAGGAGCGCACCAACCCACACCATGAGTCAGACCGGAAATATCCGTAATCTGCTTGGATTTTACCCATTTGCCTTCTTCCGGTATGGGAGCGGGACCATGATGAGGACCTTTTTTCACACATACCATTTCTTCTACTTCAATTGAATATTGCATGGGGATTAAAACCTCCTTATAAAAAATTCTCGTCTTGCATTTAAGACGATATTAGCAATTTAATTATTATAGCATAAACAAAGCGTTTTTTTAACAGTTTTTATATTAAAAATTAATAGTTTTTTACTAAAGGGTGTGTTGAGAAAGTCTGATTTATGAAATTTTGTCGAATAGGCTTGCAGTTTAAGGCAAAAAACGTAGCTTTAGCACCGCTAAGGCGAGGCTTTTTAACACTGAAATACAAGTCAAGGCGATGAAATTGCGAAATTATGACTTTTTTCAACACAGCCTTAAATGTGAATAGACGATGAAAAAACGCATTTATTACATATATATCTGCGTTTTTTCTTGTATTTACGGCGCAAAAATAATATAATAGTTAAATATGTACAAAGAAAAGAGGAAATAAAATGCAAAATTTTGCAGACCGTTTTGACGGTGTATCGGGCAGTGAAATAAGAAAAATATTTGCCTTGTTAAGAGACCCGGAAATAATTTCGCTTGCGGGCGGAAACCCTTCCCCAATAACATTCCCACAAGATTTTTTGGCTAAGATAGCACAAAACCTTGTTGAAAATAAAGGTGCAACAGTGTTGCAATATGGCAACACCTTAGGATATCAACCTTTGCTTGACTATTTAGCGCAAAAGGAAACAAGCCTAATGAAAGACACCGACCAACTAATTATTACCAGCGGTGCTTCGCAGGGTATAGAAATGTTTGTGCGCACATTTTTAAACGAGGGAGACACAATGCTTGTTGAGTCACCCACATTTTTGGGCGCTTTGCAAACTTTTAAGTTGGCGAAAGCAAACGTGAAAACCGTAACAATGCAAAACGACGGTGTAGACGTTGACGAATTAGAACAAAAAATTAAAGAATTTTCGCCTAAAATTTTCTATATCATACCAACATTCCAAAATCCGACGGGTATAACAACTTCCGAGGAAAAACGCAAACAAATCTATGAAATTTGCAAAAAGCATAATGTTATGATATTAGAAGACGACCCGTATGCCGAATTAAGATACGAAGGGCAAACAGTTCCTTCCATAAAATCATACGACGATTGCGGACTTGTATGCAAACTTGTTAGTTTCTCTAAGACAATCGCACCCGGTCTTCGTGTAGGGTATGCAATTGCACACGCAGACATTATTGGGAACTTTAACCTGCTAAAACAGGGGCAAGATGTTCATACTTCAAACTTGTCACAAGCAATGGTATATGAATTTATGGCGCAAGGATACTACGAAAAGCACATTGAAAGTTTGTGTGTTACATACAAAGAACAAAGAGACATAATGTTAGAGGCGCTAAAAACAAATATGCCGACAGGGGTAACATATACAAGACCGCAGGGTGGTTTGTTTATATGGGTAAATTTGCCTAAGGGTAAGAATGCGGCGGAAATATTTGAAAAATGCGTTAAAAACAAGGTGGCTTTTGTGCCGGGAATGCCATTTTTTGCCGAAAACGGGAAAGAAAACACATTAAGGTTAAATTTTTCTATGCCGACAAAAGAAAACATTGTGATCGGTATTAAAAGAATTTGCGACGTGCTTGGCGAATTTGGAATCTAATTAAGAATAATAAGAATTTTTTGAAAATATATGAGGGAAAAAAGATGAGTGCATTTGAAACATTAAAAGAAAGAGGATTTATAAAACAAACCACGCACGACGGTTTGGCAGAACTTTTAAGCAAGGAGAAAGTAACCTTCTATGTTGGGTTTGACGCAACCGCCGACAGTTTGCACGTTGGACATTTTGTGCAACTTATGGCCATGGCGCATATGCAAAGGGCGGGCCATGTTCCGATTGTTTTAATCGGTGGCGGCACAACAATGGTGGGTGACCCGAGCGGAAAGACCGACATGAGACGTATGATGACTCGTGAGATTATTGCGCACAATTCAGATTGTTTCAGACAACAAATAAGCAAATTTTTAGATTTTTCCGAGGGAAAAGCCCACATGGTAGACAATGCAGATTGGCTGTTAGACTTAAATTATGTAGAGTTTTTGCGTGAAATCGGGACGTGTTTTTCGGTAAACAGAATACTTACCGCAGATTGCTATAAACAGCGCTTAGCAACAGGGCTTACATTCTTTGAA
>CAYJNC010000249.1:0-3287 GCA_964371185.1 uncultured Christensenellaceae bacterium | reverse complement strand
GTCGTTACGCTTCCTTGTAACCAGCTTCCGCTTCTTACAACAACCGCACCTTGGTTAGTCGATGCTTCAACTACCTGACCATCGCCTAAGTAAATTGCCACGTGTCCGGGGATACAGATTATATCACCGCGTTGCATTTGATCCCAGCTTACCGAAGCATATCCGGAATTTGCCCAACCACTACTTGTCATGTAACCAACACTGTTACCCGCTTGGTTAAGAGCATAGTATATAAGACCGCTACAGTCAAACACATCCGGGCCTTTGCCACCCAATACATATGTGTCGCCAACTTGAGCGAGTGCAGCGCTTATAAATGCTTCAACGCTACCCGGGTTTGCAGAAGGAGCACTTGTGCTACCGCCACCGGAAGAACTTCCACCGCTCGAGCTTCCGCTTGAACCGCTTCCGCTTGAACTTCCAGATGAACTATCTTCCGCCGGTGCATTATACTCTAAGGAAGGCACAGCCTGTTGAGAGAACAAAAGTTCTTTTGTGTAGTAACCTACACTACCGTCGTCCGTTAAACCGTTCATTCTTTGGAAATACTCTACAGCCGCAGCCGTCTCTTCACCAAAGTAACCTGTCACAGAACTTATATAGCCTAATTCTTGCAAACGACCTTGTATATTTTCTACGTCAAGGCCTTCACCACCGATAGTAACCGAATATTCTTTGGCTTGATCGGAGAATAATAAATCTTGAGTTGCAGGTCCTGCCGCACCGTCAACCGGTAAACCGTGTTTACGTTGGAAATAGCTTACAGCCATTTGAGTTGCCGGACCATAAAAGTCTGTTGTTGCGTCAACTTCCATGTAATGTAAATCCATTAGACGTTGTTGTAAAGTTAAAACATCATCATGGTTTGTGTTTGGTTCTAATGTTAGGTACGGATCTTCTTCAACAACTTGTGTTGTGTCGTCAGCAACAATTTGTCCTTCATTCGTTTGTACGTCTGCAACAATTTCTCCTACCGTTCCACTAACTTGTGTTGTGTCGTCTGTTTCAATATCCGCAGATTCTTCCGAATATGAAACCGCCGATGCCGTGTTCACACCTTCTTCAATGAGCAAAGTGCCTGATGGTGTTACAGTTTTTTGTTGCAGTTGGTCTGTTTGCAAGTCTATTGTGAAATCCGCAACCGGCATAGTGTTTTCGGGAATTGTGTTGGTAGCACCCGTGTTAGCCGAAACTACAACCACCGGAATAAGTATAGCTGCCAACGCACCGCTTACTATCATAGAGAAACGTTTTTTGCTTGCAAAACCGAAATTGAAACTAAATTTCTTCTTAGTATTTTCTGTTTTTTGTGTAATA
This sequence comes from uncultured Christensenellaceae bacterium, assembly GCA_964371185.1. Lineage (GTDB taxonomy): Bacteria > Bacillota > Clostridia > Christensenellales > Christensenellaceae > CAYJNC01. The sequence continues at coordinate 1,970 of CAYJNC010000249.1, read as the reverse complement.
GGCACCATACCGCTTTTTCTTTGCGAATTGCCATATACAGAACTTGAAACTGCTTGTTTACGAGGTGTTACCGATGTTTTCCGCGGTGAATTGTTTTCTCCCGCTACCCCACGTGACATATAGTTTTGGCGTTGACTTCCCCTTGTCGCCTTGCCATACGTACGTGAATGATAAATCTTTTTGCGTCCTTTTCCACCTGTTAACTTTGTTTTAACCGAATACAAAGTTTCCTTGATAGTTGAAGCCACATGAGACAAACCTTTTTTCATACAATACTCCTTCGATACTTTCTGATACTTTTCTATACAATGTATAACTGGTCTATTATTGTATTTTCAATTATTATAACTTATAAAACTCCGTCTGTAAAGCCTTTTTTGCAAAAATATTAAGAAAATGTAATAATTTATATATACTTTTATCAAATTTACACTGTCTATTAACGTTCATAAAGCGGACACACTGCCATGCAAATTCCACAAACCGCCCCTCTTCCTACATGCTTATATTCTTTTTTCATGTGCATGCTGCATTTTCTTACGTCTACACGTTCGTCGGTTATTTTCGCATTGTTTATTCCATACAAGGCACCACTCGGACAAGCATGAACACATTTATTACAGTTTAAACATATTTCTTTTGGTTTAGCATCATTTTTCAAAACTTTTTTTGTCAACACGGTCGATAGCCTTACACAAGGACCGTATTGTTTAGACAAGAACAGCGCATTTTGCCCTACTCCACCTATTCCGGCTAAACAGGCAACCGCCTTATGCGATAAAAATCCGCCGAAACCATCTGCCGACTGGCTTTGTGATGCCGGCACATAAAAAGCGTCGTATCCTTCGTTTTGAAAAGACAATGCAATTTTTAAAGCAGTATTGTCAAGGTGAGTATTTATCGTGCGGTAATGATGAAAATACAGGTGAGTAGGCCCATTAGCTTTTATTTCTTCTATAATAAATTTAGGGTATGGCACCATAAAACTAAGTGCATACCATTCCCCTACTATGTTTTGCGCACCGGGTATTTTAGACGTCAACAAAGTTGTGCCCCATTCTTTTATTTGATTTTCATTTAATATTTTTTCCGCTTCACTCATATTCAACTTCTCGTCATTCAATATATTTATACCACCACTTCATGTCATACACTATTTTAACATTAAATTCAAGTTTTCTCAAGCAACTGTACATTTCCGCAAAAAAACCGTAGATGCAATATGCTCGTACGGTTTCTTAAATATACTATATTTTTATATAACTCTATTTTTCATCTTTCGTGATGTTTTCTTTCAAAACGGCCAAGTCTACTAAATTAACGTTTACATGGGCAGCCGCCTGATTTTCGAGAACAACTTTCTTTAACGTTTCGTATCTGAATACACGCATAGTCTTTGGAGCTTCTATCCCGATTTTAACTCGGTCGGCATCTATACTCAGCAAAGTAATTTTAATATCGTCCCCGATGATTATAGATTCATTCGGCTTTCTCGTCAGAACTAACATTGCATTCTTCCTCCCCGCTTTTGTAGTATTGCAGCAATTCATCATAAATTGGGTATTGCAAAGAAAACAACTTATGGTCCATCATTATTTGTACGCCAACCATCTGCCTCATGTTAATAAGCAAAGGAGCCATTAAGTTAATGGTCATATTTGATAAGTCTTCCGGAAGAACCATTATGTTTAGGACAACCAAATCTTCTTCTTCACGAGTACCGATAATATCTAATTCTTCATCGTCTACTACTATTTCATAGTCCGGTTTTAAAAGAAACGGGTTTATTATTGGTATTGAAATATCCATATCGTCTAAACTTTGCAACCATTGAATAGGCTCTGTTTGCTCACAACGAACAATAGCAAACTTTGTCAACGCCTCAAACCCGGGCAAACCGCCGGTAAAAGTTATTACGCTCTTAGGATCAATATGAATTTCTCCAAATCGTGTTGTCTGAATGTCCACTT
>CAYJNC010000248.1:2387-3300 GCA_964371185.1 uncultured Christensenellaceae bacterium | reverse complement strand
CTTCTTCCGAATCTATTTCAATTATGGCCGGCAAAGTCTTAACAAGCATGCCGCAGGTGTTTTGCACCTGTAAACCGTCTCTTGCGTTTGTTATGGTGGCGATACGCACGTCTTTTGTGTGGGCGAAACGGCCGATAACAAGTGCGGTTGCCGCAAAAAACAAATTTGCGCTTGTGACACCCAGGCCTAAAATAGCATCTTTAATGCCCTCTTTTAATATTGAAGAACGTGCAACATCGGCAGTGCCATGGGCGGTGTCGCCATGTGTACGCAACATTGTAGCACCCTCTTTATCTTGCAGTTTTTCCGAGAAAAACTCATAAGCTTGTGCTTGCTTTGCTTTTTGCTCTTCGTCTTGCTCTAATAAAGCCATGTCAAAGCCGGTAAATTTTTCGGCAGACAAAGCCTTGTTTTCGTATGCCGTCGAAAGATCCCTTAGGAAAATGTCTACGGAGGCACCATCAAAAATTATATGATGAAAATCGCACAGCAAATAAACATTTTCTTCTGTGCTAAATATGTTTATTCTAAATAAATCATCGTCAAACAAAGCGAACGGCTTAACAAAAGATTTTTTAAACTCGAAATATTCCGCCTGAGTGCAATTTGTTAGGGGTATTTTTATCTGTGCGTCGTCTAAACGCAACTGCATAGGCTGATTGTTCTTTGCGTGTATGCGTGTTTTTATGTAGCTGTGAGCATCTATAACGCTGATCAGGCTATCTTTAAGCCGAGTCGGATCGACGTTCGCGGATAGTTTTATTTCTATGGGTATGTTGTATGAAATTGTGCCGGGTTCTTTGACACAAGCGAAATACAAACCCATTTGGTTTTGTGTCAGCGGATATTCTTCCAACTTTTCAAATGTTTTTTCTGTGTATACTTGTGAATGGTTTACCATAGAGGCAATGTT
>CAYJNC010000248.1:924-2347 GCA_964371185.1 uncultured Christensenellaceae bacterium | reverse complement strand
ACCGTTTTTTCTTCCATAATATTTTTGGCGGTAACGTTCTTGCCTGTCGCCTTTGTAAGTTCTACCGCCGCCCGGATGCAAGAAAGAGAGTTTAACCCCGCATAAATTAAATCGGTGTCTATTCCTATTTCAACATCACCCAAAATTGGCGCTAAACATTCAATAATTTGCTTTTGCAGTTCTGTTTTGGGAGGTACTATTTCTTCTTGCGCAATTGTTATGTGTGGCAATTGGCGTTTGTCTACCTTGCCGTTTCTGGTGAGCGGAATGCTGTTTAATTGCAGAGTCGCCGAAGGAACCATGTATATTGGCAGTTTTTGTGCAATAAACTCGTGTAAATTGCTTATAGTAATAGTCTCTTTTGCTACTATGTATGCCACAACTTTTTTGCCGCCGCCGGCATTTTCTTGTGCTACAACTACGCAATCGTCTATGCCGTCGTATTCACGGATACGCATTTCTATCTCGGCTAATTCTATTCTAAAGCCTCTGATTTTAACCTGAAAATCTCGTCTGCCGACAAAATCGACATCGCCTGATGGCAACATACGTGCAATGTCGCCTGTCTTATACATTTTTTCGTAGCCGATTTTTTTGACGAAGGGGTTGTCTACAAATTTTTCTGCCGTTAAATCCGGCCGATTCAAATAACCTTTTGCCACTTGCTTACCTGAAATACAAATTTCGCCTGCTACACCAATAGGCGCTAAATTGCCGTCGGTATCAACAATATAAATGTTTGTGTTGTTATTTGCTTTGCCTATCGGAATGCGGTCGTATAGTTTATCTACATGAAATTGAGTTGCGAAAATAGTGCATTCCGTTGGGCCATATCCGTTAATCAAAGAATAGTTTGTCGGTGGTTTTAGCGGAACCAAGGTTTCCCCTCCGGCTATTAATATGCGTAGGGTTTTGCTACTCATACAATCGGCAAATTGCCGCCCTAATTGTGTCGTCATAAATGCGACGGTCACGCCGTTTTTGTTGAAATATTCTTCAATGCCGCTTATGTCTAAGCGCATAGATTCGGGAATAATATGCAGTGTAGAACCGTTTATCAGTGCCGAATGCAATTCCATCATGCTTGCGTCAAAGCCATAGCTTGCATAGGCGCTCATCACATCAGCATGAGTTATGTTAAACTTTTTATTGTAAGTTCCGAAGAAAGACAATAAATTCTTGTGGGTCAGCATAACGCCTTTTGGGTTGCCGGTTGTGCCGGAGGTGTATAACACTATAAAAACGTCGTCTTGCTTGATGGCAGAGTTGTCTAAAACGTGATTTGGCAAGGTTTTGCAACTTGAGATATCTATAAATTCACCGGTAAACCAGGCAAGTTTTTCTTTTAAATCAATGTCACCGATGACTATGTCTACCTGTGCATTGCTCAGCATATATTCTAACCTGTCTTGAGGATACTCCG
>CAYJNC010000248.1:0-914 GCA_964371185.1 uncultured Christensenellaceae bacterium | reverse complement strand
CGTCTTTAACACGCTGTAAGTTCCTAAGGGCATATTTATCCCCCTATTGACCAACACGCCAACCACACAACCGCTTTTGACGCCTTTTTTAATAAGATGCCCCGCCATGTTGTCGGTTAATCTGTTAAGCTCGCCATAAGTTATTTTTTCGCCTAAATAAATAACGGCTTCTTTTTGCGGAAAAGTTTTTGCCTGTTCGCAAAACAGGTCTACCATTGTTTTGCTTGGGTCTATTGCATATTCTTCTCCCGAAAAATCTTCCAATAAAACCTTTTCGTGTTCTTTTGGCAAACTGGACACACACCCGATGGTGTCTTGTTCTTGCGCAATTGCCATTTTGTTTATGACGTGAATATATTGTTCAAAAAAGTTTTGAGCAACCTGCTCGTCGTATAACTTTTTAGAATATTCAAAAGTAATTTCGATTTCTTTTGCCTTGCTGACCGCTTCTATTTTAAAATCTATCGCTATTTTTTGGCTTTCGAGTTCAATTTCATACAGCTGTAAACCGTCTGTTTTTGGCAAAGTTAATTCGTATATTAAATTAAACATGACGTCAAACATAGGATACCGAGAGATTTCCCTGTCGGGAGCAAATTTTTTAACGATGTCTTCAAAGGGGTAGTCTTGAACTTGTTTAACACTTAGCACCCGTTTCATGGTAGATTGCAAAAAGGTTTTAATTTGATCTTCTTGTCGAAAACTCATGCGTAGCGGAAGTATGTTTACAAACATTCCCACGAGGTCGTTTTGCCATTCGTATTTTCGTCCGCTCATAGGTGCGCCGATGCAAACATCGCCGACACCGCAATATTTTGCAAGCGTAATGTATAGGGCGCCTAATAAAATGCCATATTTGGAAACGCCGAATTTTGTTGCGGTCTTTTTAACGGTATCCGTAGGCAATGCCTTTG
>CAYJNC010000247.1:0-3333 GCA_964371185.1 uncultured Christensenellaceae bacterium | reverse complement strand
GGACGAAGCGGCGGCAAAAGTGCGTATATCTATGTATACTTCTCCTCCCGATTTAAGAAAGTTAGAAGAAAAGGCGGAAAGTATTGCAAAAGAAAAAGACAATGCGGTAACCAATCAGCAATACGAGCAAGCGGCGGTGCTCAGAGACGAAGGCGCGGCGGTAAAAAAGGAGATAGAAGAAAAAAAATCAAGATGGAGAGAAGAGGTTGCAAAAATAAAGGCAGAGGTAACGGAAGAAGACATTGCACAAATCGTTGCCGATTGGACTAATATACCCGTAAGCAAACTAACGGAAGACGAAAGCAAGAGATTGCTCGAGCTTGAATCTGTATTGCATAGAAGGGTAGTCGGCCAAAATGAGCCGGTAGGTGCAATTGCACGGGCGATAAGGCGGGCACGGGCAGGGTTAAAAGACCCGGCAAGGCCGATAGGCTCGTTTGTTTTCTTAGGACCTACGGGTGTTGGTAAGACAGAGCTTACCAAGGCACTTGCACAGGCTATGTTTGGCGATGAAAACGCAATGATACGGCTGGATATGTCTGAGTATATGGAAAAACATGCTGTGTCTAAGCTTATAGGTTCGCCTCCCGGTTATGTCGGACACGAAGAGGGCGGCCAGCTTACATTGGCGGTTAGAAAAAAACCTTATTCTGTCATTTTATTAGACGAGATAGAAAAAGCTCATCCGGATGTGTTTAATATTTTGTTGCAAGTTTTAGAAGATGGAAGGCTAACAGATTCTAAAGGGCGTACGGTAGATTTTAAAAACACTGTCATAATAATGACTTCTAATGTAGGTGCGCATGAAAAAGGAATAAACAAGATAGGTTTTGCAAACGACGGTGAAAACAATGCATTTTCTTCAAAAGAACATGATGAAATGAAAGAAAAGATGATAGAGGCATTAAAAAGTACTTTCCGACCCGAGTTTATTAATCGGATAGACGACATAATAGTCTTCCACAAGCTAACCGAAAAGGAAACTGAAAAAATTGCCGCCATGATGATAGAAAATGTTGCACAAAGGTTAATAGACAGAGACATATCTTTGATTTACACAAAAGATGCTGTAAAATTGATGGCAAAAAGCGGTATGAGCTCGACATATGGGGCGAGGCCGTTGCGCCGTATGATACAGCAAACCTTAGAAGACAAGCTCTCCGAGGAGATTTTATCCGGAAAAGTAAGAATCGGAGACAAAGTAAAAATGTTTGTATCCGACGGAGCTGTTGCATTTAAAAAAGAAAGTTGATATAATAGTAATAATATATTAAAACCGCAAGGCGAAAGCCTTGCGGTTAGACACTATTTTTAGATTCTTTTTTAGGTGAAAGGGCTTTTTGCGCATGGATGTTCAGACAATTGTATTTTGCATAGTTAGCCTTGTATTTACATTTCTAATGACGTATGCCATAACACCTATTGTGTACAAACTTTCTTTGCGTGTCGGGGCGATAGATATTCCAAAAGACGAACGCAGAATGCACAACAAACCGATTCCAACAATGGGTGGGCTTGCGATTGCAATTTCATTTATTTTTGGTATGCTTGCTTTTGTAGACATAGACACCGCCTATTTAGGGCTTATCATCGGTGCACTCATGATAACCGTGATGGGCATGTTAGACGATATTTATGCTCTTAAAGCATGGATAAAATTAGGCGTGCAAGTGGGTGCCGCACTTATAGTAACATTTAGCGGTGTGGTCATAGATAAAATAGCTTGGTTTGATTCTTTCATTTATTTCGGAGACTGGGCAATCCCGGTTACCGTTTTATGGATAGTTGCTATTACAAACACAATAAATTTAATAGATGGTTTAGATGGTCTTGCCTGTGGTATTTCGGCAATTTCTTCAATTTCTTTGCTGGTTGTTTCTGTCATAACGGTTCAAAACCCGGTGATTATTGTTATAGCGGCATTGCTTGCAGGTTCATGCTTAGGATTTTTGCCCTACAACCTCAACCCCGCAAAAATGTTTATGGGCGATGTTGGCGCAATGTTTTTGGGGTTTGTTTTAGCTGTAATTTCAATACAAGGTTTCTTTAAGGTAAATGCCGTGTTTGCCTTTGTTGCACCTTTTTTGGTGCTTGGCTTCCCCATATTAGACATGATGTTTGCGGTTGTCAGAAGGTTGCTAAAAGGGCAACATCCTTTTCATGCAGACAGAAAGCATTTTCATCATAGACTTATAGATTTAGGCCTTAATCAAAAACAAGCGGTAGGCTTAATGTATACTATTTCGGCATTGCTTGGGGTTTCGGCTATTTTGTTTTCTGCTCGTATGTATCAGTCGGGTGCGGTTGTACTTGGAATTTCGTTTACTATTGGTGTAATAAATTGGATAATAATTCGCAAAGGAAACGCAAAAAACAAGCAACAAAGCGAAGAAATAAATAATAACGATGAAACGTAAAAACTGTGTAGGCATTACGCACGGTTTTTTTTGTAATAAAAAGAAAGGCAATTTAAAATGATAGAATGTGAATCAAAGACTATTTTAAGAGATAGTGAAACAGTGAGAAAAGATGATCCTCAAATAATTTTACGAGGGGAATTAGACAGTTTATATGCTCAATCTGTATGTATTTGTGTATATGCAGACAAATATGGTTATAAAGATATTATAAGCGGTACTCAAGATATTTTAAGAGTAATAAGAGAGCTTATTTTTGCAGAAGCAGAGTTTAACAAGCCGAATGTAGATTCTATACTCGGCATGACATTAAACGAATTGAGAGAGGTTTCAAACAATCCTAAAAGCGAATTAGGATTAGAACACTATTTGCCGGATGAAAACGCAGACATGATGACCGCCCAAATAAATCGGTTGAGGACAGACATAAAACGGGCAGAACGTGCGGCATGGGCGGCAGAAGAAAACGGTGTTAATGACACTATCGGATTAATATTAAACAGGCTAAGCTCGGCGGCATATATATTAATGCTCGAGAGCAATGCCTTGTAAAAAATTTATTTATTGTTAGAAAGGAAGTTGATTATGAAAATTAGAGAAGGTTATACTTTTGATGACGTATTGCTGGTGCCGCAAAAAAGCGAGATATTGCCTCATGAGGTTGACGTTTCCACCAACATAACGAAAAACATTAGGTTGAATATACCTCTTATGAGTGCGGCTATGGATACGGTTACGGAAAGCGGCCTTGCCATTGCAATCGCAAGGGAAGGCGGAATGGGCATAATCCATAAGAATATGTCTATTGAAATGCAGGCGGAACATGTAGATAAGGTTAAACGAAGCGAGCACGGTGTTATAACCGACCCATTCTTTTTGTCTCCGAATCATTTGGTTTCCGATGCTGAGTTGCTTA
>CAYJNC010000246.1:0-3336 GCA_964371185.1 uncultured Christensenellaceae bacterium | reverse complement strand
AAAGGTTTATAGAAACATTGAATTTAACCGACGAGCAAATTATCCACCCGGAGAATTCGCATTTGTTTGTTGCGATGGGTGCGGCTAAAATGGCGTCGGGCGATGAATTTGCCATTCAAGAATTGCCGGGCAGATTAGAAAATGCAAAAGAGGGCGAGCACGAAACAAGACGGTTGCAACCCTTATTTGAAACGCAAGAAGAGCTTGAGGTTTTCACAAAAAGACACGGCGAAAAAAATGTTAAAACAGCAGACATAAAAAACCATGTCGGTCCTTGTTTTTTGGGTATAGATGCCGGCAGTACAACAATAAAAGCGGTGCTGACCGACGAAAACCAAAACTTGCTGTATCGGTATTATCATTCTAACCAAGGTAGTCCGCTTGATTCTGCCGTGAATATATTAAAAGATATTTACGATAAATTAAACGAAAAAGCCTATATTGCCGGTTCGTGTGTCACGGGTTATGGCGAGGCTATCATAAAAGAAGCGCTCAAACTTGATTTCGGCGAAATAGAGACTATGGCGCATTTTACGGCCGCACGGTATTTTAATAACGATGTAGATTTTATTATAGACATTGGCGGCCAAGACATGAAGTGTTTGCACATCAAAGAAGGCCTTGTAGACGGCATGATGTTAAACGAAGCATGTTCTTCGGGTTGCGGAAGTTTCTTAGAGACGTTTGCAAATTCGCTCGGACTGCCGATTGCAGATTTTGCAAAAGAGGCACTTTCGGCAAATAATCCGGTAGATTTGGGCACGCGTTGTACGGTATTCATGAACAGCCGTGTCAAACAGGCACAAAAAGAAGGGGCAACCGTGGGCGATATTTCGGCCGGGCTTTCTTATTCGGTTGTAAAAAATGCGCTGTACAAAGTTATCAAAGTAAAAAATGCAGAAGAACTCGGCAAAAACATTGTTGTACAGGGCGGAACATTTAAAAACAATGCAATCTTACGTGCGTTTGAAACAGAACTCGGCAGGGAAGTTATCCGTCCGGATATTGCAGAGTTGATGGGTGCTTTCGGCGCCTCTATAATTGCTCAAAAAGAAATAGCCGACAAAAAAACCACAATAATTTCAAAAGAAGAATTGGAAGATTTCAAATATACGGGTAAACTTGCAAGATGTAAGAAATGTGAAAATCACTGTATGCTTACCATAACAAAATTTGAAGACGGCAGACAATTTATTTCGGGTAATAAATGCGAAAAGGGAAGCGGAATCGCTCATAAAAACGACATTCCCGATTTGTTCGAATATAAATTAAACCGTGTGTTTGACTATACTCCGCTCGAATTAAAAAATGCACCGCTCGGAGAAATAGGTATTCCTCGTGCGTTAAATATTTATGAAAACTATCCGTTCTGGTTTACTATGCTTACTAAATTAGGCTTTAGGGTAGTCCTTTCAGATAGCTCGTCTCATGCAATTTTTGTAGACGGTATGGAGAGTATTTCTTCTGAAAGCGTATGTTTCCCGGCAAAATTGGTGCATGGGCACATAGAAAATTTGGCGAAAAAAGGCATCAAGAAAATATTTTATCCGTGCATTCCGTTTGAACGCAAGGAATATGAAAACAGCAACAATCATTATAACTGTCCGATAGTAACCTCTTATCCCGAAGTTATCAGAAGCAACATGGAAGTGTTTAAAGAGCAGGGTATAGAGTTTATTAACTTCTTTGTGTCACTCGATATGGTAGATTTTATGCCGGACAAGGTAATGAAAGAATTCGGCAAATATGGGATAAGCATGGAAGTGGCAAAAGATGCGGCAGAATCTGCATACAAAGAATTGCTTAACTTCAAAAAAGACATGGAAAGAAAGGGCGAGGAGACTATTGCTTGGTTGGAAGAAACCGGCAATACCGGCGTTGTTTTGGCGGGTAGGCCTTACCATGTAGACAAAGAGATAAACCACGGCATTCCTTCGCTTATAACAAGCTACGGGTTAGCCGTCTTAACCGAAGACAGTGTGGCTCATTTGGGTGATTTAAAGAGGCCTATTAGGGTCATGGATCAGTGGGCGTACCACACAAGGTTATATGAAAGTGCCGCCACGGTAGCAAAGTACGACTGTTTGCAGATGGTTCAATTGAACTCTTTCGGATGTGGCCTAGATGCAATAACCACCGATCAAGTCCAAGAAATAGTTGAAGCGGCAGGAAAAATTTACACCGTTTTAAAAATAGACGAAATAAGCAATTTGGGTGCGGCTAAAATACGTATACGTTCTTTGATGGCGGCGTTAAAAGAAAAAAAACCTGTTGCGGAAAGCGAAAAAACATCGCATATCATACACAGACGCATATTCACAAAAGAGATGCGAGAAAAAAGCACAATTGTGTGTCCGCAGATGGCACCACTGCAATTCCAGTTTTTAAAGCAGGCATTCGAGCCGACAGGATACAACTTCACCGTGCTAACGGAAGTTACAAAAGAAGACATAGACGTAGGTTTAAAATATGTAAACAACGATGCTTGCTATCCTACCATAATTGTTGTCGGTCAGCTGGTTAATGCCTTCATAACCGGCAAATTGGACCCGGACAACACCGTTATTATGCTCACACAAACGGGTGGTGGGTGCAGGGCTTCTAACTATCTTGCATTCTTGCGAAAGGCGCTTAAAGAGGCAGGGTATGAGCAAGTGGTGGTTGCTTCCATCAATTTTGCGGGATTAGAGAAAAACCCGGGCTTTAAATTTACTGCCGGGCTTGCGTTCCGTCTGCTGATGGGAATATCCTTAGGAGACTTATTACAAAAAGTGTTGCTTGCTACCCGACCTTATGAAAAAAATATTGGTGAGACAAACAGGGTGTATGAAGAATGGGTGAAAAAAATACAACACATAACCTACAACACAAAAATATTTGCATATCGTAAAGCCGCAAAGCAGATGATAAGAGATTTTGAAGCGATAGAGCGTACGGGAGAAGTTAAGCCTAAGGTGGGAATAGTAGGCGAAATACTTGTTAAATACCACCCGGATGCAAATAACCATGCAATAGATGTTATCGAAAGAGAAGGCGGAGAGTGCATGTTGCCGTCGTTGATGGAATTTTTCACATACAGCCTTTACAGCTGTAAGTTTAAATATGAAGAAATGGGCAGAAGCAAGGGTGTTTACAAGGCCAGCAAATTTGGCATTAAATTTGTTAACTGGGTAAGAAACCCCATACAGCGTGCCTTAAAAAAGAGCAAATATTTCACACCTTATACCTACATAGAAGAATTGGGTGAAAAGGCGGCTGAATTGGTGGCATTGGGAAATTGTACGGGAGAGGGTTGGTTTTTGACCGCCGAGATGATAAACTTAATAGAAGAAGGTG
>CAYJNC010000245.1:750-3338 GCA_964371185.1 uncultured Christensenellaceae bacterium | reverse complement strand
TAAACGTCTCATTAGCAATGCAAAAAAGGGTGTATATGAGCCGATAGACATACGTTATTTGCAAAATGATGGAACTTACAGATATGGAAGAATGGTGTATCAGACGATATATAATGAAGGCAAGCCGATTTTTATTGTCGGTAAGGGTTCTGACATTCATGATCAAAAGGTTTTGGAAGAACGTTCTCAGATGGATCTGCTGACAAATTGTTATAATAAAATCAGCGCGGAAAACATAGTTTCCAAAAAAATTGCAGAGCTGAAAAGTGGGCAACAGGCCTTGTTTATTGTAGACATAGATAATTTTAAGGCGATAAACGATAATTTAGGCCACTTTTTTGGTGATGAAGTATTAAAAGAGATAGCAAGAGGGCTTAAAGCTTCATTTAGAAGTAATGATGTAATTGCGAGAATTGGCGGAGACGAATTTACTGTTTTTGTTGAAGGCGTGGCAAGCAAGAAAATGTTAGAGCAAAAAGCAAAAGCGGTGCTTAAAGTTTTCAAAAAAACTTATTCGGGCGGAGATAAAAATTATACAATTTCGGGAAGTGTGGGCATTGCTATTTGTAATGATAGGAAAATGCATTATAGCGATTTGTATAAAAATGCTGACAAGGCATTGTATCAAGCGAAAATATTGGGTAAGAACCGGTTTGTGTTTTATGACGAGTCTTTGTTCGACGGCACGCTTACAAACTTAACAAAGCTTGAGAATGCAGACAGAATGGCGGCAACCTATTTTGATTATGAACTTATAGGTGCGGCGTTTAACATTCTTTATGAAAGAAACGGTGACGAGTTTTCTATTGACTCGGTATTAAGATACATCTGCCAAAAGTATGGTGCAGACAGGTGTTATATTTTTGAAAGTTTAGATAACGGTAAAACTTACGACAACACGTTCGAGTGGTGTAAAGAGGGTATCAGCAAAGAAATAGGAAATTTACAAGGGTTAGAGGCATGTCTGTTTGAAGACTTGTTTAATGGCGCGCATAATGGCGTAGTTTACAGCAACGACCTGAAAGAAACCTTTAAGGTGGAAGGTTCTTATGAAACTATGGCGAACCAAGGCATAGAATCTTTTGTGCATGCGCAAGTAAAAAAGGATAACTATGTTTCGTTTATCTTAGGTTTGGACGATTGCACAAAAGCCCGTATTTGGAGCGAAAAAGAGATAAACAGTCTGCAATACATTGCAAAACTATTCTCTATTATGCTGCAAAGAGCGCACTTAGACGACAAGGTAAATGTGCTGACTGAAAACAATAAGACATCTGCATACATCATGGATAATGCAGACAACATTTCGTATATATCAGATGTAGAAACGTACGATTTGCTATACCTGAATAAAATGGGTATGGATGCCATCGGAAATCCGAGCAAAGAAGAAATGAAGAACAAAAAGTGTTACGAGTTGTTGCAAGGCAAATCGGAACCGTGTGAATTTTGCACAAATGACATAATAGATGAAAATGATTTCTACGAGTGGACACACTTTAACCCGGTTATAGACAGAACTTTCTTGGTAAAAGACAAGCTTATTCCTTTCAGAGGAAAAATGGCACGTCTTGAAATTGCGGTAGACATTACAAAGCTAAATTCTCTTGAAGCTGAATTGAAAACCAAGTTAGAAGAAGAGCGGGTTTTGGTTAACTGCATAGAGACACTGCATACGGGGAAAGACCCTAGGATATGTATAGACGAGTTGTTAGAAATAATTGCAGAATTTTATGAGGCTAAAAGAAGTTTTATATTTGAAATTTCCGATGACGGTAAAATGGCGAAAAATACGGCGCAATGGGCTGAAACCGAAGCTAATTATAATAATACAGAAGAAATACCCACCGATAATTTAAAAATGTGGATGGGTGAATTGTATAAGAATGATGAGTGTTATATAGTTTTAGAGAGAGACAAACAAAAATTAGAAGAAAAAGAGATTGAAACGCTCATGCATGAAAAGGTTGAGTCTGCGGCGGGCGTGTCTATTAAAGATGAAACAGGCCGGTTGACCGGCTTTATCGGGGTAGATAATCCGAAAAAAGAACGGGTTAATTTGTCTTTGTTGCGTTCTACGGCTAAGTTTGTAGCGACTTTCTTAGACGAAAATAATATGCTTGATAAGTTGAATAAGTTAAGCTATTATGACTCGTTGACCGGCGTGAAAAACAGACATAGTTATAGGTTAGCCATAAATTCAATAGAAGAAAAGGCAATAAAGTCTCTTGGTGCGGCATACATAGACATCAGTGGTTTGAGTGTAATAAACGAAGTGCGAGGAATGGAGTTTGGCGATAGCATAATCATATTTGTTGCAAACACACTGAAAGAAATATTTAACGACAATGTTTATCGTGTGGGTGGCGATGAATTTGTGGTGCTTAAAAAAGATGTTGGCGAAAGAGATTTTGAGTCCTATATCAGAGAACTCAAACAAAGATTAAGTGCTAATAAAGATTTCGAAACGACCATCGGCTATACGTGGAATAAAAGTTTTGAAGCAACATTGCACGAAGTTGAAGAGGGCGATTTAGAAACAAGAAGATATAGTGACATACTCGTTAAAAACTTGCGAAGCGAAATAG
>CAYJNC010000245.1:0-740 GCA_964371185.1 uncultured Christensenellaceae bacterium | reverse complement strand
AAAAGCGGCGAGTTTGAAAGTTGTGAGGCGCTGATAAGAAGGTTAGACGCAGACAAAACTCCGCAAGCACCCATAGGTTTTATACCTTTCTATGAAAAAGAAGGAATAGTTTCCAATATAGATTTATTCGTTCTCGACGAGGTTTGTTCGTCTCTTAGCAAATGGAAAAAGAATGGTTTTGAAAAAGACATAAGAATAGCGGTAAATTGCTCTCGCATGACGGTTACAGAAAACGGAATTGTAGATAAATTTGTTGAAATTTGTAATAAGCATGACGTTTTAACGTCGAGAATAATAGTAGAAATAACTGAAACGATAAGCGGAGCTTGTGATGAAAGCTTATCGGATATACTTAAAAACTTTTCTGATGCGGGGTTTGGTATTTCATTAGACGATTTTGGCAGCGGCTATTCTAATTTAACGGCATTGATTTCTTCTGATTTCGATGAGTTAAAGATAGATATGCTTTTGGTCGCTAATATGCATAAAGACAAAAAGTCGAAATCGCTAACAAAAGTTGCGCTGAACATATGCGAAGAAATAGACGGCTTAAGCTCGGTTGCCGAGGGGATAGAGACAATAGAACAATTTGAATTATTAAAAGATTTAAACTGCGACAGGGGGCAAGGTTATTATTTTGATAAACCTATGCCGATTGCCGATTTCGAGAAGAAATATATTAAATATTAGGCCGGCAATATAAAAAAGTTTTCATAATAAGATGTATGCTCATGGTTGCC
>CAYJNC010000244.1:0-3388 GCA_964371185.1 uncultured Christensenellaceae bacterium | reverse complement strand
CGTTAATGCAACAAGAACGCTTCTTGTGTAAGTTATCTGAATTTGAAGGTCCGCTCGATTTGCTCTTGCATCTTGTAAAAAAAGCAAAGATAGATTTACAAGATATTTTCGTTTCCGAAATTACAGATCAATATTTAATATTTATGAAAGAAATCGGTAGCATAAACATGGAGCGTGCAAGCGATTTCTTAAACATGGCGGCGACACTCCTATACATAAAATCGCGGTCACTTTTGCCTAACAAGGTTGCCGACGAAGACTTAGAAGACGGTGTTGATCCGGAAGAAGAGTTGCTTTCCCGTTTGCGTGCATACAAATTATTTAAAAAAGCCGGGGAAGAACTGCGAAAGTTTGAAGCCTTTTCAAAAGACATTTTCTATAAGCATCCGGAGGAAATGTACGAAGAAGAGCAAGAATTGGTTTTAGAAGGTGCAGATGTAGACACCTTGTATCAGGCGTTTTTATTTATATTAAAAAACAGAACCAAAAAGGAAGCAAAGGTTAGGACGCCGGTAGAAATAAGCAGTGATAGCTTTAGCATACGGAGGCAAAAGAAAAAAATATTGAATATGCTTATGGGTGCGCAACAAGTATCTTTTTTTTCGTTGTTTTATCCCGATTCGAGCCAAATGGAAATAGCCGTTACCTTTGTTGCACTGTTAGAACTTTGGCATGAGGGAAATTTAAAAATAGCGCAAAAGGGAAGTTTTGAAGATATAACTCTTCGATATATAGTAAAAGAGGAGGATGGCGATGCAAAAAAATGAGATTAAAGGCATAATAACATCTACGCTTTTTGTGGTAGGAGAAGCGGTGGAAGCAGAACTTTTTGTTAACATTACCGGCGAAAGCGCCGATGAAATAGACATAATTATCCAAGAGATGATAATTGAGGGGAACGGAAGAGAAGACGGAATATTAATAAAAAGGTTAGGCAACAAGGTTCAGTTATGCACAAACCCTAAATATGCGGGTTATATTAAAGAGATGTATACACCCGAGGTTAGGGCATCTTTGTCAGTTTCGGCAATCGAGACTTTAAGTATAATTGCGTATAGACAACCGGTAACAAGAACAGAAATAGAAAATATTCGCGGAATAAAGTCAAACTATGCGGTGAGTATTCTTGTAGAAAAGGGGCTTGTTAGAGAGGCGGGCAGGAAAGATGTTTTGGGAAAGCCGCTTTTGTTTGAAACCACCGACGAATTTTTAAGGCAATTTGGTCTGGAATCTTTAAAGGAATTGCCGGCTTTAGAAGACTTAGAAGAAAACGAAGATTTGGAAAAGAACGAAGAATAAATTTATAAAGAGTATAACAGTTGCAAATTATTTGCAGTGCCGTATGGCAAAAAAGGAGAAAAAATGCGATTACAAAAATTTCTTGCAAATGCAGGAATAGCGTCGAGAAGAAAATGTGAAGAGTATATCACAAAGGGCAGGGTAGAGGTAAACGGAAAAACGGTACGTGAGCTCGGTTTTTTAGTAGATCCGGCAAAGGACAAGGTTAAATACTTAGGAGAAGCGGTTAGAAGCAAACAAAAGAAAATTTACATCATGTTAAACAAACCCGCCGGTTGTGTTTGTACCTGCAAAGATGACAGAGGCAGGCAAACTGTCATGAAGTATGTTAAAGACATAGACACAAGGCTATATCCCGTCGGCAGATTAGATTTTACAAGCGAGGGTTTGTTAATTTTGACAAATGATGGAGAGTTGGCAAACAAATTAACGCATCCAAAACACCATGTTCAAAAGAAGTATTTGGCGGTGATTGATTCAAACGTAACGGAAGAAGAGTTGACAAAATTGTCTAAGGGAGTTTTTATAGACGGTTATAAAACAAACAAGTGTGTTATGCACCTAATTTCAGCATCGGAAAAAAGAAGCGAAGTGTTGTGTGTTATTACCGAGGGGAAAAACAGGCAAGTGCGTAAGATGTTTGAATCAATAGACAGAAATGTGTGTTATTTAAAGAGGGTAGGAGTGGGAGACATTAAGTTGGGGAACCTTAAAAAAGGTATTTATCGTCATCTGACAAAAGATGAAATTGCCTATCTGAAAAAACTTTAAATTTAATATATAAAAATTAAGATTAAGTAGGACAAACAAAAGTTTTTGTGATATTATTAATATAGGGAAATTTTTGATATTATATAAACTAAAAATGTTGGAGGTAATTAAATGAGCAAACTTGAAGAGCTGAAACAAAAAAATCAGGAAGCTCTTGCACCCGGTGGAACAGCAGCTATCGAAGCCCAGCACAAAGCAGGGAAAAAGACGGCTCGCGAAAGAATTTCTACACTGCTCGATTCGGGAAGTTTCGTAGAGATCGACAAATTCGTGAAAAAGACTTATGTAACTCCCGGTTTTGAAAGTGCAAGCGAGGTAGGAGAGGCTGTTGTATGCGGTTATGGTACAATAGACGAACGACCTGTATTTATTTTTTCACAAGACTACACAGTGTTATCAGGCTCACTATCTGTGGCACATGCACAAAAGATTTTAAAAGCAATCGATATGGCTGCGAAAAACGGTGTACCGGTTATTGGAATTATAGATTCCGACGGTGCTCGCGTATCAGAAGGGGTAGCTGCAATAGACAGTTATGCTTCTATCATTAAACGTATTAACGATGTTTCGGGCGTAATTCCGACAATAACCGTTGTTGCGGGTAATTGTATCGGTACGGCTGCATATATCGGTGCATCAACAGATTTCTGTTTCATGGTAGACGGAATTTCTTGCACAGCATTAAGAGGACCTCAGATCTATGCGTCAACTTTAGGAGACGAAATTAATGTTAAGACTGCATTTTCGGCAAAAGCACACAACGAAAATACGGGAATTTCTCAATTCTTGGCTGCATCGGAAGACGAATGCTACGACCAAGTTAAAAAATTGTTGGCATATTTACCTTCAAACAACTTAGAGGCTAGTCCTTATGTTGTTTTCTCAGACGATTTAAACAGGCAAATAGCCGGTTTCGATGAAGCATATGATGCAAAAGCTTTGATAGCGGCAGTTGCCGACGGGCACGAAGTGCTTGAATATCAAGCAGGTTATTCACCCGAAATAGTTACAATGTTCGGCAGAATAAACGGAACAGCAGTAGGTTTTGTTGCAAACGGTGTAGATGGTGTGATATCCGGCCATGCCGCTCGTAAGGCTGCAAGGTTTATTGGCATATTAGATGCCTACAACATTCCGCTTGTTACTTTCACAAACTGTGGCGGCACAACAATAGAACAAGAAAAAGACATGCTCATTGCAAACATTACTCGTTTGATGTCTGCATATGCTCAGGCGGGCGTGCCTAAAGTTAATGTTGTTGTAGGAAAAGCAATCGGTGACGGTTTTGCCATGATGTGCCCGAAATCTTTAGGCGCTG
>CAYJNC010000243.1:0-3411 GCA_964371185.1 uncultured Christensenellaceae bacterium | reverse complement strand
ATGGATACAACTTTAAAAGGCCATTGGGTAGAACCCGGCGGATACAAACTTATGAGTAGCCTTATGGTGCAAATGATAGATTCTAACGGCAATGCAACAGCAAACTACATGACAATCCCCGCAGGATGCTGGGTAGAATATGTTAATTCTGCAAGCGGTGGAGTAAGACTCATGATGGGTGGCACAACATACTGTGCATCTACATATGCGTTTGGAATGGCTATATAGTTAAGTTAATTATAAAAAATTAGGATTTTCACAAGTCTTTAATAACGGAAAATGTTTATTACCTAAGATTATATGCAAATAAAACTGCTTGATTTATTCATCATTGGTTTGGCACAAATAAGCAGTTCCACATAAAAGCTGAGAGTTAGAAAAATAAAACTCTTAGCTTTTTCTCTTTTTATTAGGGGCGTGTTGAGAAAGGCCGATTTATGAAATTATGGCTTTTTTTACACTTCCATTAGAAATTTGTTTTGATAATGTCGGTAAAATGTGTTAATATGGGTTTTGTTAAAAAGTAGTGAGTATAATAGTTTGTTCTTGTATTATTCATAAAATGTTAACATTGTTCTACTATAATGTTTTTAGCAATAATTCTAAAAAAATGGAGATAAGTATGAAAAAAATTAAGTTTATTAGTCTGATAATGGCATTTGCCATGATAATTACGCTTTTTGCCGGGTGTGCTACAGTGCCTAAGGTTGTGGCAACTGTTAATGGAGTGGAAATATCAGACCAAGAATTTACCGAAACGTTGAACGGGCTATTGTCGAGCTATGGAATAACGGAAGAAACAATGGGAACAATGATGGACTCACAACAAATTGTTGACTTTAAAAACAATGTCATAGACGATCTTGTGTTGCAAGAATTGATGGTGCAATATGCTAATGAAAACGGCTTGGCAGAGTTTACCGAAGAAGAAAAATTGGAATTGCAAGAGTCTGCAACCTATTATTTAGAAAGTCTGAAGGATAGTTTTACGGCTGAGGTAGAGTCGGGTATAGCCGCCGGTGAGCAATACGACCGTGAAACAGAGGCGCAAAAGAGATATGATGAATATATTGAGCAATATGACTATACCGTAGAGTCATTAACTGAGCAATATGAAAAACAATCTATTTTAGACAAGGTATATACCTCAATTATAGGTGAAGCTGTTTTAACCGATGAAGACATAGAACAGTATTACAACAGTCTTTTGGCTGAACAACAAGCGTTAGATCAGACAGATTCGGCGACGGCGCTTAGTAATTATGTTAACTATGCAAACGAAGTAACGGTTTATATTCCGGTAGAGGCGCAAAATCAGGTTAAGAATGTAAAACATATATTGTTTCAATTGCCCGAAGACGTGCAAGCCGAAATTCAAACATTAGAGTTAGAAGGCGATACGGAAGGTGCGGAAGCAATAAAGCAAGAGGCCTTGGCAGAGATTTTGCCGGAGGCACAGGAAGTTTTGGAGAGGGCACAGTCGGGAGAAGACTTTGATACGTTAATAGAACAGTATAACGATGATCCGGGTATGGCTTCTATGCCGGAGGGGTATATGGCGTACGAAGGTGCACCTTTTGTTACCGAGTTTTTAGAAGCGTCTTTGGCAATTGAAAACGTGGGAGATATTTATCCTGAATTGGTGGAGTCAGACTTTGGATATCATATAATCAAATATGATTCTTCTCCGCAATCGGGTGCGATACCGCTTGAAGAAGGCGAAATGAAAGATACAATAGCAAGCCTGGCCACCGCAAACTTGCAAAATAATCTGTGGGCGACAACCGTAGAAGAATGGCAAAATGCGGCAAATATTGATAAGCATACGTATATTGCAGAGGCAACGACACAAAGCTAATTTACATGACATAAAAAACAAAACCGATTTTTAGTGAAACTATATCCGTAAAAGTCGGTTTTTTTTATATGTAGGAATCCTATTTAAAGTGTGTTGAGAAAGTCCGATGAAATTGCGAAATTATGACTTTTTTCAACAAACACTTAAAGGTTGAGTAATTTTTGAGCGTTTTTATATAGAATTAAATCTATATCCGAAGCACAAAGGCCTGTGTTTTGTAGGAAATCTATTTCGTTTTGAGGCAACGTCCAAGGACAATCAGACCCAAACAGAATTTTTTCCGGTCCGTGGTTTTTTATTATCCGCAAAAACTGGTCGGGTGGACAATATAGGGAAGACAAAGATGTGTCAAAATATATGTCTTTTCCCACAAGAAACTCTTCAGTTTCGTCGTAACGCATTGCACTGCCTAAGTGAGCGGCAATAATTTTCAGCCCGGGAAACATTTGAGTGAGATGGGCAATTCTCTTAGCACAACCGTGCGAAATATCCGGAGAAACCGGGTCAAAACCCGCATGGAAAATGACAGGCAAGCCAAGCCCCCTTATTTCTTCATACATAGAAAACAAAGAGGCATCGTCGGCAAAAAACCTTTGATAATCGGGATGTAGCTTGATGCCATACAACCCTAATTCGTGAATTCTATGAACTTCTTGCAATACATCTTGCGCAAAAGGATGGACAGAACCGAAGCATATTAAGTTTTCTTTTTGCAAAGTTATAGCCCAATCGTTTATCATTTGCTGTTGAGTCGGCTTTGTGGCAATAGGCAACATTACCCCCAAATCAACCCCCCACTCTTTCATTTTTTGACGTGTATCCGCCTCGGTAAAGTTGGTATATATGGGTAAATCAGCTGTTTTTTGAAGTTTGTTAGCCGCACGTTTTGCAATTGTGTCGGCAAAAATATGAACATGTATGTCTATTATCATGGTAATTCTCTCTTCTTTTTTATTAAAAGTATACAACAAAAATTGCAAAAATACAAAATGGGCCTGTTTTTTTAAAATAAAGTGTATTTTTGTTGTAATTATGTTATACTGAAATCAAATTAAAAGTAGACATTGTTATATTAAAAGGAGCTTAATATGCCTAAAAATATATTGATAGTAGATGACGAACCAACATTGGTAAAAGGATTACGATTTAATTTAGAACAACAAGAGGGATATCAAATTTCGGTTGCGTACGACGGTGAAGAGGCGCTTGAGATTTTTACCCCGGATGTTCATGAGTTGATTTTATTAGATGTCATGTTGCCTAAGTTGGACGGAATGGAAGTTTGTCATAAAATACGCAGTGTTTCTGATGTGCCGATTATTATGCTTACTGCAAAAGCCGAAGACATGGATAAAATTATGGGTCTTGAATTCGGTGCGGACGATTATATGACAAAGCCTTTCAACATGCTTGAATTAAAGGCGAGAATAAAGACAATCCTAAGGAGGACAACTTCGTCAAAATCTCCGGCTAATAACCAAGTAATTACAATCAAAGACATGAAAGTAAGCCTTATCAGCAGAAGTGTTGAGATAGGTGGAAAAGAAATTGAT
>CAYJNC010000242.1:1560-3442 GCA_964371185.1 uncultured Christensenellaceae bacterium | reverse complement strand
GCGTTTACGATTGCGAAAGCCCGACATTCATAAGATACGGTGAACTTACTGCCGATGAATTTTATGTTTCTAACAAAAAGGCAAAAGAGGGCATAGTGATAACGAACGAATCGAAATACGAACCCCTTGTCATATTAAAACATTTTGGTCCGGATTGCGGAATGCCAAAGGCGAAGCCGGTTAAGTAAAAGATGTTTATTTATAATGAAAACGAAAGGTGGAATAAATTATGGAAGGCAAAATGAAAGTTCAAAATTTTTTAGAACCGTTAGTGATGAATTATGAAGAACACGATATCCCTACAATAACAGACAACGAGGTTCTTGTTAAGGTAAAGGCGGTCGGTATATGCGGTTCAGATATTTCATACTATTTTGGTCATAGCCCGTTAGACACAAAAGACGGCAAGGGACCGTTATACTTAGGCCACGAGTTTTCGGGCGAAATTGTTGAAGTGGGCAAATTGCCCGCAGACATGGGCTTGTTTACACCCGGCGACAGGGTTGCGATAAACCCGGTACAACAATGTAACGCTTGTCCTTCTTGTATGAGAGGCGAATTTAACGAATGCGGCCACCCTCAGGTTATCGGTGTTTCGGTAAACGGTGCTTTTGCGCAGTATGTACGAGTAAAATATACTCATGCGTATAAAATTCCCGATGAAGTTTCTTTTGAAGACGGTGCATTAGCCGAACCTTTAGCCTGTGCTACATACGGAATTAAACGCTTAGACATAGAACTCGGCCAAACGGTTGTTGTTTTCGGAACGGGAACCATTGGGATGATGCAAATTCAGGTTGCAAAAGCGGCCGGTGCGGGAAAAGTTATTGCTATCGGAATTGTAGACGAACAATTGAAATTTGCACTCAATATTGGTGCGGATTATGTAATTAATTCTGTTGTCGAAGATTCTGAGTTTTACGCAAAAGACGTTGCAAAAAAAGTACGGGAGATAAACGGTGGCAACTTAGCCCAACGTGCAATCGTGCCTACAAGCGCAATGCCGGCATTGCAACAAGCGCTTTTGGTTACGGGAGGCAGCTCTACAATTGTGTATTTTGGTTTGCCGTCACCCGAAGATAAACTTCAAGTTCCGGTTTTAGAGGCAATTCAATCAGACAGGACAATAAAATTCTCGTGGTTAGCGCCACTTGTTTGGGACAATGTGTTTAATATGGTTGCTAATAAACAGGTAGACATGAAACCGCTCATCACACATAAGTTTAAGTTAGAAGACTTAAAAGAAGCACTTACATTCATGAAAGACAGTGAAGAATTTAAAATTAAAGGTGTGGTCGTAGTAGACTAACGGTTAGCACCAATATTCGCCAAAAAGAGTTTTGAAAAAGCCCTTTTTGGCGAATTTTTAAAGAAACAATGTATACGCATTAATATATTGCTTGCATTCGTATTGCTAATGTTGTAATATATTAATACTAATATAAATTTTTTGTAAATAAATTTAGGGTATATGAAAACAACAAAATGCCACTGAGATGGTTTTTGTGTGGTAAGTTTGTTAGAAAGTTTCACATGGAGGTGCAAGTAAGTGACAGGGGAGATTTTGAAGCTGACCGATATCTCGAAAACTTTTCCGGGTGTAAAAGCACTCGACGGTATTCAATTTTCGTTGAATGCAGGAGAAGTTCATTGTATTTGTGGTGAAAACGGTGCAGGAAAATCTACGCTTATCAAAATTATTTCGGGTGCATACCAGCCGGATGCGAATGGTAAAATATATTTTGAAGGCAAAAAAATTAAGTTAGATCCGTTTTTGGCTATGGAGATCGGTATTCAAACAATATACCAAGAACATACGATCTTTCCGCCACTGAGCATTACAGAAAATATTTTTGTGGGCATGGAAATCACAAAAAGAGGT
>CAYJNC010000242.1:0-1460 GCA_964371185.1 uncultured Christensenellaceae bacterium | reverse complement strand
AAATGGTTTGAAACGGACGGCGAAATATATATATTCGACGAACCGACAAGAGGCATAGACGTTGGCGCAAAACAAGAAATTTATCAGATCATGACAGATTTATTAAAGCAAAACAAGGCAATAATTATGGTGTCTTCCGATATGCCGGAAGTTGTGTCAATGAGTGACAGAATTTTTGTCATGAAAGACGGCAGAATAGCCGGAGAGCTTTCACGAGAAAATATTTCGGAAGAAAACATATTAGAGTATTCAATAGGGGGTAAAAAGATATGAAACAAGCAAACTCACAACAGGCCAAGCCGTTGAAAAAAAGAGGCGAAAACACAACGGTATTAACCATATTAATAGCGTTCATAGCTGCGATAGTTGTAATACAGCTAATACAAGGGGCAATGGAAGGTGAATTAGGATTCCCGTCTATGATTAGCCCGAACAACTTGTTAAATATTCTTAGCCAAACGGCATATGTCGGTGTTGCCGGCATGGGTATGGCGCTCGTTATGATAGCAGGCGGCATAGACCTTTCGGTTGGTATGTTGTCTTCATTAAGCGTTTTATTTATAGGTGTAACCTATATAGATTACGATGTTCCTTTGGCAACGGCCGTTATTCTTTCGGTATTACTGTGTGTTGGCCTACAAGCAATGATGGGTTTTATTATTTCTCGTATAGAAGTTGAACCTTTCATCATAACACTCGGCGGTATGATAATGTTCAGAGGTATAGCGCTTCTTATAAGCAACTCTCAAGAGGTAAGTATTCAGGGCGGTTTAGACGCATTAAAAACAAATTTAATTGAAGGTGCAACTTTTGGTGGCTTAAACCTTGTGTTGCCGGCCTATGTGCTGTTGATGTTTATTGCAACAATAGCCATGTGGTGGGTGCTAAAATACACAAAATACGGCCGCAGAGTTTACGCTGTCGGTGCAAACAAACATGCGGCATATTTGGCAGGTATTAATGTAAAAAATATAGTTTTATCTACATATATGATAAACGGCTTGTTGGTGGGTATAGCTTCTGTTATGTTGCTTGCACGTGTTAATACTGCAATAATCACTGCCGGCCAAAACAGAGAGATAGACGTTATTGCGGCGGCGGTTGTTGGCGGTGTTGCAATGTCGGGAGGTAAAGGTAATGCTTGGGGCGTGTTCCTTGGGGCAATACTTTTAGGCACTATAGAAAATGGTATGAATATTTTGCGATTACAAAGCGAATGGCAGTTTGTTGCAAAGGGTATTATAATAATTGCGGCAGTATCTGCAGGAGCTGTGATGGTGAAAATCCAAGAACGTAAAACGATGCTTGCACAGCAAAATGAGGCGGCTGCAGGAAAAACCGCAAACGTATAATGGTATACTATCGGTAGCAGTGCCGATATTATATATAAGACCACCTTATCCCTGTAAGTTGGTAAAAGAAAATTTAGGAGGAAAATAAATGAAAAAATTATTAGCAAT
>CAYJNC010000241.1:2053-3449 GCA_964371185.1 uncultured Christensenellaceae bacterium | reverse complement strand
TATATGCTTAAAACAACGTTTGCTATATAACTAAATATTTTTATAAATTTATACAGTTTATATGATAACACAGCCGTTTTTTAATTGCAAGTGATATACAAATTCTATAAAAATTGTTGCTTTTCGTTTAAAATTTTCACGGAAATTTATTCATCTATAACTTAATACAAACTATATTACACAACGGTGTGCATTTTTTCATATTTTTATGACAAATAATTAAAAGGTGCAAACCATAAACACTCTAAAGGCTCTGAAACCATAGAATTCTTATTTATTCAGAGCCTATACATTTGTGTCAAACACCTCTTAAATCCCTTTATTTCAAGCCTACTAACGCTTATACAGCAAAAAAACAACTCTGACACAATTGTATCAAAGTTGTTTTCTTTATTTGGTGGAGATGAGGGGAGTTGCTCCGGTCGTTTTCGCACACGCTCAAACAACCTATCACGCCGCCTCCGGCACGAACAGTCCACCGGACTGTTCTCTCGCTTTGCTCGGCCTTCGGGTTCAACTCCTACTTTACTCATTCATAAAACAAAAAACACCCGTTAGGGTGTTTTTGTTTTATGGTGGAGATGAGGGGAGTTGAACCCCTGTCCGAAAGCCTGCCCAAGCAACTTTCTACAAGCTTATTAGTTTTTGTTTATTTCCCTCTAAAAACCCCTAAACTACAAAAAATTTAAAGAGGTAGCTTCATAAAGTCTGCATCGCCGCAAAGCTTAAGCAATGTAGTACCCTGTTTTAAATTGACCCTCTATTCTCTCCCAAACAGGAAAGGACAGGTAGAGAGGCAGCCTTAAGTTAGGCAGCAAGCAGAGCAGGTGTACCTGCAACTGCTGTTTTTTGTGTTTTTGCTTTTATTTTTAGTTGAATCTTTTTAACGCAGAGTACTCAACTGCGGCTTGCTTATCACTCTTACAAATGCCCCCGTCGAAACCGGTACATCCCCATAATTACAAACACAAAAAATTATTGTCTATCTTCCCCTTTCCATGTCTCGTTTAATTGCTTTTTCTTTTAAGTCATGACGTTTGTCATACAAATGCTTACCTTTACAAACGCCAATTTCTATCTTAACTTTTCCTCTTTTCAAATACATAGAAAGAGGAATAAGCGTGTACCCTTTTTGGGCAGTCAACCCTAAAAGCTTGTCTATCTCTCTCTTATGCAACAAAAGTTTTCGTACTCTTAAAGGGTCACGGTTAAAAATATTGCCTTTTTCGTATGGGCTAATGTGCATGTTCTGCACAAAGGCCTCTCCCCTTTTTATTTGCACATAGGCATCTTTTAAGTTGACTTTCGCCATACGGCAAGATTTCACTTCTGTTCCAACCAGAGAAACTCCCGCTTCGTATCTTTCTTCTATAAAATACTCGTGTCGCGCTTTTCT
>CAYJNC010000241.1:0-1953 GCA_964371185.1 uncultured Christensenellaceae bacterium | reverse complement strand
GCCACTCCCGAAACTACGCCTTCAAAATCTTCGCCTAAATGCTGTTGCATAAATTCTGCCATCTTCATGTCGTTGACAGCCCTTTCGGCCTCTATTGCGTTTCTTTCTCTTTCGCTCGATTGCCTTGCAATGTCGGGCAATATTTTTTCTAACTTGGCTACATTTTTTTCGTTCAGCTCACCCGACAACAAAAGTTTTGATATACGGTGTATCATCAGATCCGGGTATCTTCTTATGGGTGAGGTAAAGTGGCAATATCTGTCTGCCGCCAAACCAAAGTGAGCAGACGGCATAACATCATACTTAGCCTTTTTAAGAGAGCGCAGTGTCACACTGTTGACAATGCTTGAGTCTTTTGTTCCCTCTACCGATTTTAAGACCTCTTGTACCGCCCGAGGGTGCACATCTGAAAAACCCTTTAACTTTATTCCGAAATTTTGTAGAAACACAGCTAACTCTTTCATCCTGTCGCCGTCCGGCTGTTCGTGGACACGGTACAAGAACGGCATTTCCATAAAATAAAATTGCTCTGCAACGGTCGTATTACACATAAGCATAAATTCTTCAATAAGCTTTTGTGAATCTCCCCTTTCGCACACTTCTATTTTAACCGGCCTACCCTTTTTATTTAAAGTTATGTCCGCCTCCGGCAAGTCAAAATCTATACAGCCTTTATCGAACCTGCGTTTTCTGAGTATCTTTGCTAATTCGTTCATGCTGTTAAGCATTTCTAAAACATCTTCATATTGCTCTGCCTTTTTTGTGTCGCCGTCAAATATGCTGTTTACTTCGTCGTAAGTCATCTTGTGCGACGAGCGTATTACGGTGTTGCAGATTTCATGGGAAACAAGCTCGCCCGTCGGCGATATTTCCATAATACATGACAATGTCAACTTGTCTTCATTCGGGTGCAAAGAGCACAGACCATTAGATAACTCTTTTGGCAACATAGGGATTACCCTGTCTATCAGATAAACGCTTGTGCCTCTCTTTAGTGCTTCTTTGTTGAGTTCCGAATTCTCTCTAACAAAATGCGACACGTCTGCAATATGCACACCCAATACAAAGTTGCCGTTTTCATTGAGTTTTAAGGAGACGGCATCGTCTAAATCTTTTGCGTGCTCTCCGTCTATTGTTATGATTTTTTCTGCGCGCAAATCTACTCTGTCATTAATTGTTTGTTCGCACAACACCAAATCCTTTGCTTCTTTTTCTACTTCTATAGGAAAGTTTGGCAACAAACCAAAATTCCTTGCCTTACAAAGAATGTCTACGCCTACGTCATTCGGATTACCGAGAACTTCTGTAATCCTTCCTTCGGCACTCCGCCTGTTTTGTGCTCGCTTTGTTATTTCGGCAACCACTTTTTGCCCATTTTTTACACCTTTAGCGCCGGATTTCGGAATAAACACGTCTTCTATTTGCATGGCTTCGTCAATAACAAACACAACATGTTTTTGCACCTGTGCCGTCCCGACTATTGTTACGGGAAGCTCCGACAAAATTTTGATAACCTTACCTTCCAAATGGCGGCCGCCCGTCTGCTTGCTTTTTAGCCTGACAACAACTTCTTCACCGCTCATAGCACCGTTTTGCTCTCTGTCTCCCACAAAAATATCATCGTATTCTTGCGCTGTTCGCAAAAAGGCATAGCCTCTTTGCTTCTTCTCTAATTTTCCTTTAAAATAACCCATTGTCGAAGCAAGCGCAACCTTGCCTTGTTTTGTGAAAGACACATCAAAACTTTCTTTCAAGTTGTTAAGGGCAATGGCCACATCCTCTACGGACACGTCCATTGCGTGCGCCAATTCTTCCTTTGTGCTGTATATTCTTTTTTCTATTTCTTCTAATAATCGCTCTTGTTCCAAACAAATTCTCCGTTTCATTTTAAGCGCACCCTACGATATATAAAAAACCGTATAAAATAATAAAGACACCTATTTAGGTGTCTTG
>CAYJNC010000240.1:353-3454 GCA_964371185.1 uncultured Christensenellaceae bacterium | reverse complement strand
CGTTACTATAAAAACAAGGAAGATGCCTACGTTATGTGGACAGAAGGAGGAGTTGTCTTATGATGCATTCAGACTATTTAGCTCTTTCGGCCTGCGCATTTTCTGTGTTGTATGTTCCTTTTTTGATGATAGCACAGCTTAGATTTGCACATATTATGCAAAACAGGCAATATGACACCAAACAATATTTTTTATGGATAAAAAAGAACTTTCTTTTATGTTATGTTCCGCTCATAGGAATAAGTGTGGTGCATCTTATGGCAGAGGCAACGCTTTTGATGTACCTAAGGCACACTTCTTTTTATGAATTAGCGGTAATAATAGGTTATTTGCTGATGATGCTTTTGATTGCAAGCGTCATTGCGATGGTTTTTACAAAGTACATCAGATACATCAAAATAGAAAGCGAAGTTACACCAATCTATTGCTCAAATAGGTTGATAACTTTGTTTATGGTCAGTGGGTTTTGTGTTTGTGCCCTTACCCTGTTTGAAAATTTATGGTCAGACATGGAGCAAATTGTGTTCTTCACACCGCTGATTACACCTTTTTTTGTACCGCTGGTCAACGTTTTGATGCGGCTCAAAAAAAAGCAAACGACGTAAAATATTATTTATATAGAAAGTAGGGAATGTATATGCAAAAAATTACGATGAATGTACCATTGGTTGAGATGGACGGGGACGAAATGACCAGAATTATCTGGGATCAAATTAAGACTGAGTTGTTAGCGCCGTATATTGAACTCAATACGGAATATTATGATTTAGGCTTAAAATACAGAGACGAAACCGACGACAAAGTAACCTACGATGCGGCAGAGGCAATTAAAAAATACGGCGTCGGTGTAAAGTGTGCAACAATAACTCCTAACGCTCAAAGGGTTGAGGAATACGACTTAAAAGATATGTACAAAAGTCCTAACGGAACAATTCGTGCTATTCTCGACGGTACTGTTTTTCGGGCACCGATCGTTGTTAACGGCATAAGCCCTTCCGTTAAAACTTGGAAAAAACCAATAACAATTGCACGTCATGCCTATGGCGATGTTTACAGAGACACAGAATACAGAATAGACAAAGACACAAAATTCGAGCTTGTTTTCACAAAAGACGGCGAGGAAGTTCGTTTGCCGGCGTTTGAATTTGAAGGCGGCGGTGTTGCGCTTGGCATGTATAACACGGACAAAAGTATTTCGAGTTTTGCACGCAGTTGCTTCAACTATGCACTCGACACAAAACAAGATTTGTGGTTTGCAACAAAAGACACAATTTCAAAAATTTATGACCATACATTCAAAGATATTTTCCAAGAAATATACGACAACGAATATGCGGAAAAATTTGAAGCCGCAGGCATAGAATATTTTTATACTTTAATAGACGATGCGGTAGCAAGGGTTATACGCTCGGAAGGCGGATATATCTGGGCTTGCAAAAACTATGACGGTGATGTTATGAGCGACATGGTAGCGACTGCCTTTGGTAGCCTCGCCATGATGACTTCTGTGTTGGTTTCGCCCGACGGAAATTTTGAATACGAGGCGGCACACGGCACGGTAACACGCCACTATTATAGACATTTAGAGGGTGAAGAGACTTCAACAAACTCTATGGCAACAATTTTCGCTTGGTCGGGAGCGCTTAAAAAACGTGGTGAGCTCGACAAAAACGAGGCGTTGGTTAAGTTCGCCGACGAACTTGAAGCGGCTTCGATTCGCACGATAGAAGAAGGCGTTATGACAAAAGATTTGGCTATGCTTTCGGAAGTAGAAAATATTAAAATCGTAAACACGGTAGAATTTATAAGAGAAATAGCAAAGCGGATAAACAAAACTTGGTAATTCGGCTTTGAACGGGAGGTAACTATGACTTTATACGAACAATGGACAAACTTAGCAAATATGGCTCAAACCCAACAGCAACAACAGGCTTTTTGGGAAGAATATTTTGCTCAAGAAACGGAAGTATACAAAATTATACTTGCGGACACAAAGAAGAAATATGCGGGAACATTAAAAGATGTTGCTGAACAAGTAGGCATGGAGCCGGTTGTGTTTTGTGGTTTTATAGACGGAATTAACACAAGTTTAACAACAGAAATAGAGCTCGAGTCTTTGGCGGAAGACAAAGAAATTGCGCTTGACATCGAATTTGAAAAATTATTTTTCAATATGTTAGACGCAAAGGCTAAATGGTTATATACCTTGCCGGAATGGGAAGACGTATTAAGCGAAGAAAAAAGAGACGAAATAACAAAAGAATGGCGACTTTCAAAACAGGCGGTTTCGGAAAAATCTGTTGGTCGTAACGACGCTTGCCCGTGCGGAAGCGGCAAGAAATATAAAAAATGTTGTATGAGTAATTAAAGGGTTAAAAAAGCAGTCTGCCGATTTAAAAGGCAGGCTGCAACATGACGCATTTGGCGTCTTATGTATTGTCGGAAAGAAATATTGTATAAAAGTTTTGGTTTAATAAAGTGTAATTTAGTTAATAAACAATTAAAATAACATATATTACTCTTTTTTTACTATACTTTTTACAATAAAAATACTATAATAATAAATATAGATAAGGGGGATAAGATATGAGTAGAGGCAACGGTATACTTCTACACATCTCATCATTGCCGGGAGAGTACGGCATTGGCACAATGGGAATAGAAGCGTACACATTTATAGACAATTTAAAAAATGCAGGGCAGAAATATTGGCAAATATTGCCTTGTTCACCAACCGGCTACGGAGATAGCCCGTATCAAGGGTTAAGCGCTTTTGCCGGCAATCCAAACTTCATAGATCCGGATCTTTTAATCAAAGACGGGTTACTCGGAAAAAAAGACGTAGAGGGGTATGAGTTTTCGACTAAAAAAGTCGATTATGCGGCTCAATACCAATTTCGCAGATATATTTTTAACAAAGCATACAAAAAAGGAATTAAAAAATTTAATAAAGAGTTTAGTGAATTTAAATATGATAATGCTCATTGGTTGTTTGACTTTTCAATGTTTGTTGCATTGCGTGAATCTTTTGGCTTGAAATATTTTAAGCATTGGGACGCAGAATATTTAAACAGAGATCAAGGAGCTTTAACAAAATTTGC
>CAYJNC010000240.1:0-343 GCA_964371185.1 uncultured Christensenellaceae bacterium | reverse complement strand
TGTATCCAGTTTATTCAGTTTTTATACGATAAACAATGGCAAGAGTTAAAGGCTTATGCCAACGAAAACGGTATAAAAATAGTAGGAGATATTCCTATCTATGTTTCGCCCGATTCGGCTGAGTTGTGGTCACAAGGCGAAATGTTTTTACAAGACGGAAGCGTAGCGGGCACACCGCCCGATTACTATTGCGAAGACGGACAAATGTGGGGCAATCCCCTGTATGATTGGGAGCAGATGCGAGGACGGGGCTATGATTGGTGGATATCAAGAATGGCACATTGTCTTAAGCAATACGATGTAGTCCGCATAGACCATTTCAGAGGCTTAGAGTCATACTTTT
>CAYJNC010000239.1:0-3461 GCA_964371185.1 uncultured Christensenellaceae bacterium | reverse complement strand
AACTTTCACACCATTTGCAACAAGAAGAATTTGCGATCAAATTGCTGTTTCTATTGCTTATGCTAAGATGAATGTAAAAATAGTCGGAACAGACGTAGGTGTGACCGCAGAGCTTAACGGCGGAACACATATGAGTTTTGAAGACATCGGTGTTGTAAGAAGCATACCCGATCTTATGATATTTGAACCAACCGATTCCACCCAGCTTTCACAAGCATTACCGCATATAACACACTATAACGGTCCTGTTTATTTAAGAATGTTGCGTAAGTATAACGAGCCTGTTTTGCCGAGTAGCTATAAGTACGAACCCTTCAAGGCAGACATCATTCAAGAGGGAAGTGACATAACTTTGTTTGCTTCGGGTATGATGGTTAAATATGCTCAGGAAGCCGCAAAAGAACTAAGCATAACTAAAGGCATAGAGTGCGAAATAATCAATATTCACACAATAAAACCTTTAGACGAGAATACTATTGTTCAGTCTGTTAGAAAAACCGGCTGTGCGGTTGTGCTTGACAACCACAATATCATAGGTGGCTTGGGTAGTGCGGTATGCGAAGTTATTTGCGAAAGATACCCTGTTTATGTTGGTAGGGTAGGCGTTAAAGACCGTTTTGGCGAGGTTGGAAAAGTTCCTTACTTAATGGAAACATTAGGCATGGGTGTTAGTGATATTGTCGAGACTTGTAAAAAAACACTTGCACGCAAAGAGAGATAAAATGAAAAATTTTGAAGATAAAAAAACTGTTATAATTACAGGTGCGACAAAAGGCATAGGAAGAAGCATTAGCTTAGCATTTGCGCAAAAAGGTTACAACCTGATGCTAAATTATTCTTCGGACGAAGAAGCTGCCGCCGAGTTGTTAGAAGTTTTAAAAAGAGATTATGACGTATCGGTAAAAATGATAAAAGGCGATGTTTCAAAAGAAGAAACGGCAGTAGAAATGTTTGAGGAGACAATAAAGCATTTTGGTCTGCCCGATGTGTTGGTAAATAACGCAGGAATATCACCTCCAAATTTAATCGAAGACATGACTCTTTCAGAATGGGAGCGGGTTTTTGATGTAAACCTTACAAGTTGTTTCTTGTTTTCACGGGAAATGATACGTGCGACTAAAGAGAAAAAGAATTCTTGTATAATAAACTTTACGTCACAAGTGGCCTATAATGGTTCTTTCACCGGAAAAAGCCATTATGCGGCAACGAAAGGCGGAATAGTTTCCTTTACAGTTTCTTTGGCAAAAGAGGTTTCAAAATATGGCATCAGAGTAGTGGCAGTTGCACCGGGCATGGTGTACACAGAAGGCACAAAAGAATTGCTTAAAAAAAGAGAAGACGAGTATAACAACAAACTTCCAATAGGCAGAATAGCAGATGCAAAAGAAATTGCAGATGTAGTTTTGTATTTGTCAAGCGATGCGGCTTCCTACATTACAGGAACAACCATAGACGTTTCGGGTGGCATGATAGGAATATAGGGCGGTTGTAGGTATTAGTTTTTTTTTAAAACAACAGACAAAATTTAGGGCGGCACACACAAGCATACCGCTCTTTTTTTTACACAAATAAAAAAGGCGATTTCGCCCTTTTTATACTAAGTTTAATAAGAGTTATATTATTAGCTGTCATTTGCGTCAACATAGACTGTGAAATAATCATCGTAAATAACCTTACCCGGGCGCGCATTCGGCGGCTTTTTAATATTCTTCCTTTGTGTATAGTCTACGGGAGTTTTGCCCGACTGTTTCGCCCGTGAATGTGCGGCTGCTAATTGGGCGGCATAAACTATTGTCTCATCGTCAATATCGTTTAAATCTTTTCCGTTTGTTACAAGTATGACATGAGAACCGGGTATTTTTTGTGTATGAAACCATATGTCGTCTTTCCTGGCAGTCTTATTCGTTAAAATATCGTTTTGTCTGTCATTCTTCCCGATGTAAATGGTGTAACCTGTTGGTGAAGTCTTTGTGATCGGTGTAGAATCTATGGGCAAGTCCGATTTTTTATTCTTCTGAGGAGAAGCAATGTAGCCGGCGACGTGAAGAGATTGCTTTATTTCGGCAATTTCCGCTGTGCTTTGGGCTAACTCTATAAAATGCAGTGTTCCCAGCAAAAAATCTTGCTCGTCTTGCGCCTCCGCCAATTGCACTTCATTGAGAGCGGCGGCTCGCTTATATTTGGCAATTTTTTTATACAGCTTTTGAGTAAGCATTTGCGGTGTCATAGACAAATCGAGCGCAATGGTAACTTCTTTACCTGTCTCATAGTCTATGGTGGTAAACTCTTTCATGCCTTTTTTTAGTTGATATAAATTAGCGGTAATGAGGTCAGCACGTCGTTGTACTTTTGCCGAACGTTTAGCATCTTCAATACTGTTCTGATAAATATTAATGCGTTTTTCCAACTTTGTAAGCAACTTAGAAACATTCTTAGACAAGGAATCTTTTTGCTGTAACAACCTAAATATTTCTGCTCGTCGAGAATAATAATAGTCTAACATTTCGTTACAGGAATCAAAATAAGTTCTTAATTCTTCCGGGTACGTCACAAACTTTGCCGATGAGAAAAACACCGGTAGACCGTCGGAATTTTGTTGTATACAGGGGGTCTTATTTTCAACCGTTTCATTTAAAAAATCGCTCAGCGTATGCGCAATTCGTGAAATTTGGTTATCGTTAAGCTCTGTCGTGCTGTCTGAGGTTATGGTCGCCCTGCTCAGTATTTCTGTCGCCGTTTGGGTCGAAATGCCATCAAAAACGCTTGTCATATGGTATGTCATACGAGTATCCTTTTTTGTAGTCAAAGCCTCTGTAAGTGAAGTTAACGACAATGTTTTTGGGTTTAGTTTTTCTTGTGGTGGATCTGAATAAAACATACCCGGTAAAATCTGTCTTTTGCTCGACATGTCTATTGAAACACGGTGTATGCTGTCTAATATTTTTTTATCCGAGTTAGTTAGGATTATGTTAGAATATTTACCCATAATTTCAATTATTAAGTATAGCTCTACACTTCTTAACAACTCGTCCTTTGCACTCAATGAAAAGGTTACAACTCTGTTTAAGCCACTTTGCGATATGTCTGTAATTATTGCACCGGTCAAATATTTGCGTAAAAACATACAAAAAGCAGGTGCGACTTTTGGGTTTTTACGTGCAATTGTCGTGATATATGTTGCGCAATCTCCGGCATCTGCGTTTAGGCATAGCTTTACTGTTCCGCATGTAGCAGAATATAGAGAAAGAATTATTTCTTCTTTGGTAGGCATCAAAACTTTTTGAATTTTAGAATTGACTATTTTTTCTTTTAGCTCGTCTACAACTGAATAGAGCGTTAGACCGTCTAATGTCATACTTTACCTCTTTAAATTATTAATGGGTTTATTATACCATAAATTATAAAATTATGGTAAACTGTTATTATTAAAACAGTGAGGTAAAAGTTTTGAGGGCAGACGG
>CAYJNC010000238.1:0-3461 GCA_964371185.1 uncultured Christensenellaceae bacterium | reverse complement strand
AAAAACCCAAACACTTATACCGCTAATCAGTATCAAAAAATAGCAAATAAAATTACGCAATCCCCGCCCCAAAAAGAGGCAAAGGGATTAAAGAATTTTTTTGCAAGGTTAATAAAGAGGGCGAAGTAAAATGGCTAAGAAAGAAGAAAAAACGGAAATCTTTCCGTTAGGAATGCAAGTAAAACTGCATAATGAAAAAAAGGATTACATATTTTCTTACATCGAAAAGGTAGAAGAACCGTTTTTGTTTATCGACAGCATAATAAGAGTCTCGAATGCCGGTGACTTTTACGGACAATCTCTTACCGGTCAGTTTCAAATTCGTAACACGAACTATATGTTCTCTTGCCGAATTATGGGTGACGAGATGCTTACGTTTAGGCAACAATGCACAAAGTTGCTTATTACGTCTCAGCCAAAGGCGGTAGAGCAAAGAGATGCGTTTAGGTTTGAGACTATCTACGATGTTGAAGTTCGGTTGATTAAACAGGCAAAAGACAAAGATCAACAAGTTTTTGATACCGAAGAAGGCGAAACTGAGCACATTGGGAATAAGAAAACAGATTGGGTTAGGTGTCAAGGATTAGACTTGTCAGATGCGGGTTTAGGGTTTGCGACATCGAGATTTCATGAGTTGGGCGAAATTATAGAGTGTAGGTTGACTATAAAAGATGCTCGAATAACTCATCCGGCAAAAGTTGTACGGGTAATAGAGAGAACAGACGAAGTGGGTAAGAGGCAATATAGGATAGGTGCAATGTTTGAAAACTTAGAAGATAGGCTTTCAAAACATATTCGCCAACACATATATAAATTACAAACGAAAAAAAGATAATGTCTTCTTAATTTGATAGGATGTAGGCTGTGAATAAGGATGAACGCGAAAAAGTAGCCCAAGCGTTATGGGACGAATATAAAAATGATCCTTCGGTGGAAAACAGTAATTTATTGGTAGAGCATTACCTATATTTAATTCGGCCGATTGTTTTGCGTATGTCGCCTATGCACAAATCCACATTCGGAGATTATGACGACTTAATAAGCAATGGTGTATTAGGGCTTATCGATGCGGTAGGCAAGTTTGACACCATGAGAAACGTTAAGTTTGAAACCTATGCACAGATTCGTATAAGAGGTGCAATAATAGACTTTTTGCGCAAGCAAGACTTTATTCCGACAACCATGCGAAAGGATATAAAGTTATTAAATCAAGCGACGGAAGAATTGCTGCTAAAGAACGGCAAACATCCGGAATATGAAGACATAGCAGAACATTTAAATATTTCGGTTGAAAAAGTTAAGAAAGTTTTATTAAACGAATACCAATACAGCATTATGCATTTTGAAGATGCCATCGG
Source organism: uncultured Christensenellaceae bacterium (assembly GCA_964371185.1). Classification (GTDB taxonomy): domain Bacteria; phylum Bacillota; class Clostridia; order Christensenellales; family Christensenellaceae; genus CAYJNC01. The sequence goes on along the minus strand of CAYJNC010000238.1, from coordinate 2,103 downwards.
GGGTTACCCAAGGTTTGCGGACAGAGAAAAGCAAACCGGTGTGACGTATGGAGGTTTAGAAGAAAAAGAGCAGGTGCCGGAAAAGGCTTTGCTGAAAAAAGAATCGAGAGAAGTTCTGATAGAAGTAATAAAAGAACTGCCTAAAAAACAACAATTGGTGCTCGATTTATTTTATAAGAAGGAGCTTAAATTAAAAGAAATAGCTGAAATTATTGGGGTTAGCGAATCGCGTGTTTCACAGATCCACAAGCAGGCGATAGCAAAGATAACGGAAAAATTAAAACAAGAATATTCAGACTAACAAGAATATTCGGATTAATAAAATAAAAAAAACGTGTGAAACGGGGGGATAACTGTGATAAGAGGGATAGATAACCAAATAATGATTAATAAGTCTCTTGATTACGGGAGGCAAATGTCTGACCAGAACAACAACATTCAGCAGGGTAAAGATTTTATTACGCAAATGGAAAAAGCTCGACTACTGCACGAAGAAGAAACTGTTATTCAAGTTAAAGACGAAGACACTCCGCTTGTCAGAAAAGATAAAGATCCAAAAGAGCAGGCAGGCGAACACGGTTATAGCGCAAAGGCACATGAAGAGGAAGAAGAAGAAACCTTTGCTAAGGGAAGTGACGGCATAGGGGTTTCTTTAGATATTAATGTATAGGTGGAAAATATTATGGGCATAGAGGCATATTTGTTTGCACTGTTTGTTTTTGGGTTGGTGCTGATTGTTTTATTCTTAATATTCAAAGGCATGAAGGAAAAGCTTAAAGACGAGCAGGCAGACTACGAAGAAAAAATGAATAAGTTGATGGTCACGTATTTTGAAATTGAGGACATGGCAAATTCGCTAAAAGACTACATCGCGCACACATCCGCAGAGCTTGAACTTGACTACAAGAAAATTGCTTTTGAGGCAAGTAAAATTGCTTACAAGGCGGAAGAAAATATGGCTTATGTAGAAGAGGTTGCGGAGCAAAAGGTAATTGTAGAAGAAAGCAAGCCTTTTGAGGAATTGGTGTTCAAAAAAGCGGAAGAAGAGGCCGAGATAAGTTTGCAAGACAAGGCTAATTTAGTTTTGGAGCTTGTTAAAAAAGGTAAGACGGAAGACCAAATCGCAGAGGAGTTGTCTATCTCGAAAGCGGAAATAAGGTTTATGGCAAAAGTTAATAAATAGTTTATACGAAATACTAAAGTTTTGCTTGTTTTATCCGATAATAATATTATAGGATAATAAGGTTGTTATAGCAAAGCTTTAACTTGTTTGTAGGGAGGATATAAAACTAATGTTAAGAAGTTTTTACATAGCAGGCACGGGAATGTATACACAACGTGCAAGAATGGATGTAATAATAAACAATCTAACTAACAGTGATACTGTCGGATATAAAAAGGACGAGGCGATTTCAAGGTCTTTTGACGACCTGCTGATTACTCGTCTAAACGATGAAGTGGATGCAAACAACGGTGTGACATACACCGATAACGGCTATGTAGGTCCGCTTAACACCGGTGTTTATTTCGATGAAATTTCAACATCGTTTGTGGCAGGGCCGGTAGAGATAACCGATATCCCCACAGATTTTGCCATTACGGGAGAAGGCTTCTTTGCGATTCAGACTCCTAACGGCGAAAGATACACAAGGAGCGGCAATTTCCAAGTAGACATAAACGGTAACTTGCTCACACAAGAAGGGTATTATGTTATGTCTGAAACGGGTGGCTTTATAAATGTCGGCACAGAAGGTGATTTTTCTGTTTCTCCCGACGGGACGGTTTCGGTTGCCGGCACAGTAACCGGAAAAATGAGAATTGTAGAGTTTGAAGACACAAGTGTATTGAGAAAAGAAGGAAGCAACCTGTTTTACGCAGACGGCGGTACGCCGACTGTTATGCAAGCACCCACGCTTTTGCAAGGTGCGGTTGAAGGTTCAAACGTTGACTTAGGCAGAGAAATGGCAGACATGCTTGTAACAAATAGGGCATACGAAACCAGCCAACAAGCGTTGCAGATGATAGACGAATCATTAGAAAAAACCGTAAACGAAATCGGCAGGTTTTAGGGGGTAAATTAATATGATGCAAGGTACTTATACG
>CAYJNC010000237.1:0-3472 GCA_964371185.1 uncultured Christensenellaceae bacterium | reverse complement strand
AATAGGGGCCAGAAAATATGAGTTGGCCAAAAAAAGCGCCCCGTAACTGATAGTCATGACGATGTCAATAGCCGCAATAAGTGCGGTGGGGTTGATATTGTTGCGGCCGGCCTTTATTGGCCTATACAGCCTAAACGATTCTTTTTCGGAAATAACAAAGATAGCGATAAACACAACTTTGTTGGTTAACGCAGGCATAATGCTATTCCAATCGATAAATTTGGCTTGCATTGTTGGCGTGTTGCGGGGCGGCGGAGACACATTGTTTTGCATGTGGGTAGACGTGCTAAGCATTTGGCTGGTTTCTGTTCCCTTAGGAGCAATAGGCGGTTTGGCGTTTGGTGCTTCGATACCGATAACCTATTTGCTGTTGCGCTCGGACGAAATTGTAAAGGCGGTCATTTGCTTGGCGAGAATAAAAAGCGGTAAATGGTTACGCAACATAACGAGAGACGAAACGGGAGCCATAGGCGAAGCGAAGAATGAATTACAGCAATAATTTAAAAATAAGGAGCGATGACATGGGCAAAAACGGAACGTTGATGCAGTATTTTGAATGGTATCTGCCAAAGAATATGCTTTGGAAAAAAATGCAAGAGCAGGCTAAAACTTTACAAGAAGACGGTGTGAGCGCTGTTTGGATTCCGCCTTGTTACAAAGGCAGCGGTGGTGTCGACGATGTCGGATATGCTGTCTATGATATTTATGATTTGGGCGAGTTCGACCAAAAAGGTGGTATCGCAACAAAATACGGAACAAAAAAAGAGTTGAAAGCCGCCATAAAAGAGTTGCACAATTGCGGTATTTCTGTTTATGCAGACGTCGTGTTAGACCACATGATGGGCGCCGACGAACAAGAGTATGTTTATGCGGAGGAAGTTTGTGGTACAAACAGAAACTTAACAATAGAAGAAGATAGGCAAATAGGCGCATGGACAAACTTCAAATTTCCCGGTCGTGCAAAAAAGTATTCTGATTTTGAATGGCATTGGTATCATTTCACAGGCATAGATTGGGACGAAAAGGACGACGAAAAAGGTGTTTTTTTGTTTGAAGGCAAAGAGTGGGAAGACGAGGTAGACACAGAAAACGGCAATTATGACTACTTAATGGGCGCAGACGTAGACTTAAATAATTTCGAGGTAATATCAGAACTTACTAAATGGGGTAAATGGTTTTTACAAGAGACGGATGTCGATGGATTCAGGTTTGATGCGGTTAAACACATGAAATTTGATTTCTACAAGCATTGGTTAGACACACTCCGCAGGGAAGCAAAAGAAGAATTGTTTTCGGTGGGTGAATACTGGAACCCCAAATTAGACGCATTAAAAAAATATATAGATGCAAACGATGGAAGTTTTTCTCTTTTTGATGTGCCTTTGCACTATAATTTCTTGAATGCGGCAACAACAAACGGCGAGTACGACATGAGGAAAGTTTTCGATGGAACGTTGGTAAAAGATAACCCTGTTTGTGCGGTAACGTTTGTCGACAACCACGACACACAACCCTCTCAGGCGTTAGAATCGTTCATACCGGATTGGTTCAAAACACACGCATATGCGCTTATCTTGCTCAGGGAACAAGGCTATCCTTGCGTGTTTTACGGAGACTATTACGGAATAGAGCATTCAAATGTTTGCAGTAAGCAAAAGATGTTAAGGCCGTTGTTGCGTGCAAGAAAAGAGCGTGCTTATGGCGCACAGCACGACTATTTAGACCACCCGGACATAATCGGGTTCACAAGAGAAGGAAGCGAAGAACACGAAAAATCTGCGGTGGCGGTCATTCTTACTAATGCAAAGGGCGGCACGAAGCGGATGTATGTTAACAAAAACTTGGCGGGAAGTGTTTTTTACGACTGCTTAGGCAACAGAAACGAAGAAATAGTAATACAAGAAGACGGCAGTGCCGATTTTTACGTTAACGACGGCAGTGTCTCTGTTTGGATAATTAAATAATATAAAAAACAATATAATAGTTAAACTATATGACGGCCACAAGGTGTAAAATAAGATTATATATTTACACCATCTGAAATTACGGCGGAGGAAAACGATATGAAAATAGGGATAGGCATAGACACCGGTGGCACTTGTACCGATGCGGTTGCATATGATTTTTATACGCAAGAGGTTTTAGAATCGGCAAAATCAACCACTACAAAAAACAACTTGAGCATAGGAATAGGTGCGGCCTTAGATCAAATATCCGCCGAATTATTAAGAAAAGCGGACGTTGTTTCGTTGTCGACCACGCTTGCCACAAATGCTTGTGTCGAAAACCACGGAGGCAGGGTTGGCCTTGTCTTAATCGGGGTAGACGAAAAAGTTTTAAACAAGGTGGGGGGCATTCATGGGTTGCCGCCGGCCGAAGAAATTTTGATGATAGATGCAGAAGTAAACATAGACGGCAATGTTATTTCGCCACCCGATTGGGACAGATTCAACGAAGAATTTTTGCCGTGGGCAAAAGGAAAACAGGCGTTTGCCGTTGTGCAATTCGGGGCAAGAAACAGCGGCGCAGGGCTGGAAAAAAAGGCAAAGAAAATTATTAGCGAACTGGTGAAATTGCCGGTTGTGTGCGGTCACGAGCTTTTTTGTGAACTTAATATGCTTAGGAGGGCGGCCGGTGCATACTTAAATGCCCGTTTGTTGCCGGTGATAGACGGTTTTTTAAAATCTATACGCAAGGCGCTCAGCGAACGCAATGTTGATGCGCCGGTAGTAATCGTGAGAAGCGACGGCACGCTCATGTCGGAAGGATTTGCGGCGATGAGGCCGGTAGAAACCTTGCTTTGCGGGCCGGCGGCGAGTGTCATGTTCGGTGCACAAAAGGCACAAGAGCAAAACAGTTTAATAATAGACATGGGCGGGACAACTTCCGATGTTGCGATGGTTAAGGACGGGCAAAGCGTCCACACAAAAAGAGGGATAAGCATAGGCTCGTATAAAACGTTTGTTAAGGGCATGTATATCAACACATTTGGGCTGGGCGGAGACAGTGCCATCAGGTATGACAGGCAAAAAAACTTGAGTTTAGCAAGTAACAGAATAGTGCCGATTTGTATGTTGGCACAACAACATGAAGGCGTCGTGGCAAAACTTGAAAAGTTGGTAGAGCAAAAAAAGGTGCATACTTTTCAACTACACGAGTTTTATTGCCTTGCTAAAGAACCGACGGAAAGAGAGTTATACACAAAGCAAGAGGTGGAGTTATGCGACATGTTGAAAAAAGAGCCCTTGCTTTTGGAAGAGGCGGCAAACAGCCTCGGTTGTGATTTATATAATATAAATACGGCTCGTTTAGAAAAAGAAGGGGTTGTAATAAAAAGCGGTCTTACCCCAACAGACATAATGCACATAAGAGGCGATTTTTCATTGTATGAAAAAAAGGCATCTGAATTGGTGTTAGAGTATTTTTCTTTGGTGGTCGGAAAATCGCAAGAAGAAATTTGCGAAGAAGTTTA
>CAYJNC010000236.1:0-3473 GCA_964371185.1 uncultured Christensenellaceae bacterium | reverse complement strand
AAACGGGGTTATATAGAACTATTGAACATAAAGGAGAACTAAAAAAATGGCAAAAGAAGCATTGGGAATGGTTGAAACAAAGGGTCTTATAGGAGCGATAGAGGCCGCAGACGCAATGGTTAAAGCGGCAAATGTTACATTGATAGGACAACAACAAATCGGTAGCGGACTTGTAACGGTTATGGTTCGCGGTGATGTTGGAGCCGTTAAGGCTTCGGTAGACGCAGGCGCGGCTGCTGCAAAAAGAGTGGGCGACATATATGGCGTGCACGTAATTCCTTCTCCTCACGAAGATGTTGAAGCACTTTTACCCAAAAGAGGTTAGGAGATAAGCAGTGAAACTTGCAAGGGTTGTAGGTAATGTTGTTTCGACAATAAAAGACGAACGTTTTACCGGATATAAGCTCATGATAATAGAATATCTTGATTTAGAGGGCAACTCTTGTGGAGTTAGGCAGATTGTCATAGATGGGGCACATGCGGGAATAGGCGATATTGTTTTAGTCAATAATGACGGCGGCGCCGCCTGCATGGTTCTTGATGACAAAAAGCTGATAGCAGATGACACGATAATAGGAGTTCTTGATTATATCACCGTAAAAGGCGAGAAAAGGACTGCGAGTGACTTAGACAGAGGGATTAACAAATAGAAATTAATAACATTTGTTTGTCGAAATTGTTGACAAATTCGTAAAAAAGCAATACACTAAACGAAAGTCAACAAAAAACAACAAAATAAAAGTTGAGTCGGTTATTGTTAATGGGTTATCTGAATCAGATTTGCCGTATGAGCATTTAGTGAACGAGGAGAGTTTATGTACGCAGGCAGGGTAGAAGGTAGTGTTGTATCTTCTGTTAAAGACGAAAGACTTACGGCAATTAAGCTTCTGGCTGTTCGCCTAATCGAAAACGGAGTAGAGAAAAAGCTTGTTGTCGCAGGCGATGCGACAAGGCAAGCGGGTGTAGGAGACTTTGTATACATGATAGGGCGTCAAGAGGCGGCCATGATGTTTAATACTAAGCCTTACCCTCCGGTAGACGTTGCTATCGTCGGTTTTATAGACGATTACAACGAAAAGATGTAGCTTGTTATTTAAGATGTGATTAGATAGACGAATGCTATTGCAGACAAAAAATGCACTGAAAAAAAGTGTGCTATGTGAACTTTTGTGAAATTATGTGATTTTATGTTTGCAAATTATCCGATGTGTTTATAAATTAAACAATGTGTATGCTGATTCGTTTATTATAGTAGAAATGTGTACTTAAAAACGCAACAAAAGAAGTTTTTGCCGCAAAAAAGTATTTGTATGCAAGTATTGCAAATTGTTTAAAAACGTGGCATTAAAAAAGTTTATCGCACAACGCAGGAGTGGCAGAGTGTTGATAATATAAATTAAGACAAAACGACAATAAGATTTATTTAGGAGGAAAAACATGAAAAGAATTATTATAATGCTTGTAATCGTAGTAATGGCTCTCAGCGTATTTGCAGGTTGTCAACAACCTCAAGTAACAGAAGAACCTGTAGCAGAAGCTCCGGCGGCTGAAGAACCTGCGGCTGAAGAACCGGCTGAAGAACCTGCTGAAGAACCGGCTGAAGAACCGGCAGAACCGGCTGAAGGCGGTGCAGAAATTCCTGCGGCTCTTTTGGAAGACGATATTAAAGTAGCGGTTGTAAGAAACCTTGCAGCAGGCGACCACACTCAACAGTTTTTAGCAGGTGCTGTAAGCGAAGGTGAATCTTTCGGATTCACAGTTGATACATACGTAACAGACGGTAATGCTCAAAAACTTCAAGAAACAGTTGCACAAGTTATCAACCAAGACTACGATGGAATCATCGTTTCTCATGGTGAACTTGCTTACTCGTACGACATGTTATTACCGGCTGCAGAAAAAGGCATGGTTATCTCAACATTCGATACACTTGCATATGAAGGCGGAGATGCTGAAGGCGCTCTTTTAGAAGGTGTTACTTCTACATCACAAGACGACCAAAAACTTGCAGAACTTTCGTTGAATGACATGATCGAAACAGTTGGCGTTGAAGGCGAACCCGTAAAAGTTTTAAAAACATTCATGGGCCCCGGAATCCCGCCGCTCGACAGAAGAAATGAAGTTTACACAGCAATGGAAGCTGAAGGTTTAATCGAAACTGTTACTACAGTTCAACCTACAGACAGCGCTAATGCACGTGGTAGCATAACAACAACAACAGCAGGTGTGCTTCCGACACTTACAGAAGGTTCGGTAGATGCTGTTTGGGGTTGCTACGATGAGCTTGCTAAGGGTGTATTGCAAGCATTCAACGATGCAGGACGTTCAGACGTTCCTATGTTCACAATCGACATCTCTAATGACGACATCAACCTTATGCTTGAAAACCCGGATGTATGGCTTTCTTCAGCAGCTGTTGACCCGACTCTTATCGGTATTGCAAACATGAGACTTATTGCTCTTAAACTTGCAGGAGAAGAAACTCCCGATGAATACACACTTGATGCACAACTTATCAAGACAACTCAACTTAACGACACTATCAACATGACTAACTTAGACACAGTTGTTGACGGTTGGGGTACTTTAGAATCCATAAGCGATCTTGAAGCTCCTTGGATGGAAGCACTTCGTGCACAAAACGCTTAATAGTAAATAGCAATTCAGTTTTTTAAAACAGTACATAACCAAATGCCCGGGTGGGAGTCACTCCCTCCTTGCTCGGGTTTTCGGTATGTATGCGTAACAATACACAGCGGTGTAGCGAGTTACATCGGAGAGGTAGGCGGAAAATGGACAATTATAAAATAGAAATGAAGGATATTTCGATTGAATTTCCCGGCGTTAAGGCACTCTCAAATGTTGATTTTGAGGTGGAATCGGGAAAATCATATGCACTTATAGGGGCAAATGGTGCGGGAAAATCTACACTTATGAAAGTTCTATCCGGTTCAAACACACACTATACAGGGCAAATTTATGCTAACGGTGAACCGATAGAAATAAGATCGCCAAAAGATGCGGTGAATCAGAAGATATCAATAGTTTATCAGGAAGTAGACACGGCTTTAATTCCCTATTTGTCGGTAGCAGAAAATGTTATGTTTAACATTACGGTAAACGAAATGGGCAAAAAGCAACTTATGAAATGGAAAGAGCTAAAAACACAGGCAAAAGCCGTTTTGGAAAAACTAAACGTAGAAATTGACGTCAACAAACGTGTTGGTGAGTTATCATTGGCGCAAAAACAAATGGTGTTGATTGCACGTTGTATAGCGGAAGATTGCAGGTTCTTGATTTTAGATGAACCTACGGCACCGTTATCTAACAGTGAAACACAAGAATTGTTTAGGGTTGTACGTGAGCTAATAGAAAAACAGAATGTCGGAGTTATATTTATTTCACACAGATTAAATGAGTTATACGAAATATGTTCTGAAATTACAATAATGAGAGACGGTAAGAATGTAATA
>CAYJNC010000235.1:0-3493 GCA_964371185.1 uncultured Christensenellaceae bacterium | reverse complement strand
TTTCTAATCGCAAGAAATAATAACATCAACACATAAAATGCGTTAACAACATATGGTTCCTGATACCAATCGGCCCTTATGTAATAATTGTTTTCGTCAATTGTAAAGATTTTATCTGTAAACACATTAGACAATACAACTATTATATATATTATATATGGAATGCAATAGGGAAACAGCTTTTTATAATGTTCTTTTTCATTCGAGTTGAGATCGGTTAGAGTGACAGAATAAAGAATAAACATCACAGGCAAACATGGTAAAAACACAAAATATAAGAGTGTTAAGGTATATGATGTAAAGTAGTTTGAATATACCGCAAATGTAGTTGTGCTTAAAATAGATGTTATGGTAAGCACAACGCTAATAAAGGCTGAATAGTACATAGCCTTTAAAAATCTGAATCTCAAATTTCTCGCCTCATAATCTCGCCTAAAGCTAATTATTATGGCTATCAAAATAAACAGTGAAGTATATTCTGATAATAAATTATATTCTAACATTATGCTTTTCCGTTGTTTGGGTGCAAAAATATTTATAAACCTATTTATTCACCGAAACAACCTTTCTATGTTTATTATGACCCTGTTTCAACTGATACATACGAGCGTCGGCAATTGTTATAAGCTCAGATGCCGTAATAACTTCGTTAACATGTTTAAACGCAATTCCGTAACTTATAGAAGTCTTATATTGTTTATTGTACATCTTCGGAATGTTGCTAACCGCTTTATAGCACTGAATTAACCGCTTTGTCACTTCGTCTTCGGCATTGCACTTTCCGATGATAACGATTTCGTCACCGCCATACCGACACGCAACATCGTTTTTGAAGTAGTCTTGCAATATTTCGGCAACTGTTTTTATATAAAAATCTCCCTCTTCGTGGCCATGATTATCATTAACCGTTTTAAGGCCGTCGAGATCGACAAAAGCAACAAAGAATAAAACTTTTTCATATATCATCTTCTGAATAAGTTCATCTGCATAATCCCTTGTGTATAACTGAGTCAGTGTGTCTTTCATTGCAACTTGTTCAAGATCTTTAAGTTGTTCTAAGTCTTCGGAGTTTTTTTGGCTTAATCTCTTAAATGTTTCTGTCTGTATTCTGAGCTCGGCTAAATTATATGCAAAGATAATAAATACAGCAAATGCGCTTATTATGGTAAAGCCAAGGATAACATAGTGGATTATCAAACTGTTTCCACCGGCAGCATCGAATGTCAGGAAAAAGGCAAACAATGTGCCAAAAAGGATAGAGTAAGCGGTCGTTAAGAATGTGAGGTTTTTCTTGTCGGATAAAATCGTATCAAGCAAGTTTCGGGGTATCCTCTTTCTTGCAAAGCCTATTGTTGAAATAGATAGTGTAAAACATATGATGGAAACGATAAGCGAGAGGGTAAGGTCGTGTAATACATAATTAACCGTGCTATGGTTAATTAGCGCCATCGTAGCTAATATGGCTAACCTTTTTGCAAAGAGGTTAATCGAAAATGTTATCGCGATAAAAAGCATTTGAACCAAGCTTGCCTTAAATACTATTTTCGTCTCCACAAGTAAAATTGTCGCATAGAGCAAGAGGGCTAAAGCTTCATAACCTGACGAGAAATTATTTGACGAGGAAAAAAATATATAGACAAACCAGAAAGTTAAATTAACAGCTCCGCATATAATGCCGCCTGCCCGTGGATATTTATTAACGTTGAATATATATGCGCTATATGAGAAAAATGTATAGTGGTAGCCTATAAAAGATATAGCGAGAAGAATATATAACAAAATCATACAGTACCACCCTCTTTCTTATTGTAAAACAGCGCCTTGCTCTTTCTCATGTTTTCATCGGCAACCGATAAAATATGGCTAACGCCCTGTTTTTTTACTTCTTCGTCCACATAGATAGAGCCGATGCTGGCAGAAATTAATATCTCGTCAGTTTCGTTTTGTTGCTCTATACCTTGTGTTATACGTTCGATAACTACACTGCAGTCATCATCTTGCACATTAGGCATTACGACTAAAAATTCGTCTCCGCCAATACGGCCTACGATATCATTTTCACGAACAGTAGTCAAAATTGCATGTGTTATTTTCAGTATCAGCCTATCACCGGCCTTGTGTCCATAGGTATCGTTTGTGTATTTTAAAGCATTAATATCAACAAACAAAACATTAAGCGAGTCTGTTTCTTCTTAGCGCTTCTTTCTGTTTTGAAATTGTTTGTTGTTCGCCTATAACCTTATCTGAATACCGCTTATACCGACTTGCGTCTATTAAGTTAATTGCATATAGGAAGAAGAGATAGAATGTGAGTAGTGATGCAAGAGAAATTGCGAGTGAAAGTATTATCTGCTCAGGGTAAAAATTTTCTGACATCATTGTCGCGATATGATTGATTTGTAATATAACAATAAGGACAATAGAGCCAAGAAGTATTATAGAATGCTTGCTCTTCACAGTCACCCTTTGTATGGAGGTGTTGTCTATGTGCTTTTTAACAAGCTCATGTGCCAAAGACAGACTAACACAAGTTATAATTACGATAATATAGCCATAGACAGTGTTTCCGAAAATCTCTTCCGGTGCAATGTTTACCATACTGCTTGCGATAATGATGCAAGGAGTGATTAGTGCGGATATATGTAAAACAAATATCGAAGCTCCACAGAAGACCTGAACGAAATCTGTTTTTGATATCAGTTTAAATTCTATTATAAGTACGATCATGAAAGCGACGATTATTAGGTAGAGGTCTAACTGTACGTACAGAGAAAAGGTGAAAAGTGCAGTGTTTAATAGTGCGAGCCCCATATAAACCCACTTGTTTTTTGTTCCGCCTATCAATATTTTTGACGAATATGAAAAAATTGAAAACTGGTAAATAAACATAGCTACTAATGAAGCTAAAAACAAAGTACTGTTTAATTCCACATTCATATATTTTTATACCTCCTGTAGTGGTTATAAGAGAGTAAATGACAGAAAAATAAATTTATCTTATCAAATGCAAACAAGGGGATGCCGTGTTTGCATATATAATTGCAGGCATATCTGCGTCGTTGAACCGTCTGAAAACAGCTATAAGGCAATAAAATTCACCAATAATACTCACAAACAGCTTTTTATGCACATAATTATATAAATAACCTTACAACTTTTAGCTGTGGTTATAATATAATCTTTATATAATAATTTTACCCAAAAAGTCTATTAACGAAACATTGAAAATATATCGACTTTAACGACATATTTTCTGCCGCTTGCTTTTCATTCCGTTTTTAGATTTATCGTAATATCTTGTATCACCAATATTCATAATAAAATGTATTATTATCAGCACACGAGAGTATGAATTGGTTATATGGGCAAGATATATACTTTGCTAAACTATGTTGCAACGGCACGCCGAAAAAATAAATATTTATGGAACTCTTGCACCACTTGCAATTAAAAAACGGCTGTGTTATCATATAAATTGTATAAATTTATAAAA
>CAYJNC010000234.1:0-3504 GCA_964371185.1 uncultured Christensenellaceae bacterium | reverse complement strand
TTTGAAAATGTATTGGTAAGAAGCGGAGAAGGGCATGATTTAGAAGTGCATTTAGACACGGATGAAGCGAATGCCGCCGGGTTAAAAAACGGTGATCTGATGGAGATTGTTTAGGGGAATATATGACAGAAGAACGTTTAAATGTGCTGATAAACAGAATAGCGGAAGAAGTCTTGTACAGGATAAACAAGGCGGCACCAAAAGACGAGGAAGTAACCGGAACGGTAGGTATTGTAACCTCGTATATTCCTTCGCTAAAAACGGCACTAAAAACAATTGAGGAAAAATACAACCAAATAGAATATATAGCGGACGGCACAGAATTTTCTGCGTTTGGTCGACAGTGTTTGCAGGTAGACGAAGAAAACAGACAAGAAGTCATACAAAAAGTGGCATCGAGCGCAAATGTGGTGTTGATAACCCCGAAAATAAGCCTGCTTGCAAAAATAGCCGAAGGTGAAGACGAGGGATACATAGAATACCTAATCACACGGGCGCTTTTATGGGGACGTAATGTAGAAGTGCTGTTAGACTTTACACCGCCAAGGTTTAAGCGGAACACATTTTTTGAGAAGATAATAACCATACTCGAAACCTTAGAAGAAATGGGAGTAAAAGTGGTATCTTATAAATGTTCGGAACAAGACGACAGTAACAGATATTCTCTTGTGACGGAGACAGAGGTGTTAAGCACATATAAAGCAGGCAAAAAAGAAGTTATGTGTGCGCCGGGTGCAATAGTAACGCCATCCGCCAAAGACAAGGCTAAAGAACTTGAAATAGCAATAAATTATTAAATAATAAAAAGTTGAGGTGTAAGAATGCAACTTGCAAGGGTAAAAGGAACGGTAGTCAGCACAAACAAGGCAGAGAAGATGAAGGGGTTAAAACTTTTAATAGTAAAACCCATAGACATAGAAACGTTTGAGGAAAAAGGCGCTTTAGTTGTAGCGATAGATGCAATAGGCGCAGGGCAAGGCGAAGTTGTAATGTTGGTGGGTGGAAGTTCTTCACGTGCGACCGAAATAACAGACGGCAAGCCGGTAGACATGTCTATTGTGGCAATAATAGATTCGGTTGAAGTGAACGACAAAAGAATATTTGAAAAATTTAAAGATCAATAGGGGTTAAGAAAATGACTTTAACTAAAGAACAAATCAGGCAAATAGCACAGAGTGCAATAAATAGCGTGGGTAGTAGCGACGAATGGTTGTGTGATGACGCAAACACGGCAATAGAAAATGCGAGGAAGGCACAATTAGAGCTCATGAACATGTCGCTTGAACAAAGGGGCAGGCTAATTTCCGCCATGAGAGCAGCGGCACACGAAAATGCGTATTCGTTAGCATTAATGGCACACGAAGAAACGGGCTACGGAAAAACCGAGCATAAAGTGTTGAAAAACAAGTTGGCTGCCGATAAGACACCGGGAATTGAAGACATAACGACGGCCGCATACAGTGGAGACGACGGGTTAACAATAGTAGAACAAGCGCCGTACGGAGTTGTAGGTTCGATAACACCTTCAACAAACCCGACTTCAACGGTAATAAACAATTCTATCAGCATGATAGCGGCAGGAAATGCGGTTACATATAACCCTCACCCGGCGGCAAAAAAATCGTCTATTCAGGCGATGCGTGTATTAAACGAGGCAATAGCGTTGGCAGGCGGTCCGAAAACGCTTATTACTACGGTAAAAGAACCGTCGTTAGAAAGTGGACAAATAATAATGAACCACAAAGACATAAAAATTCTTTCGATAACCGGTGGCGAGGCGGTTGTGGAAGTTGCGATGAAAACAGGCAAAAAGGTTATAGCGGCAGGGCCGGGTAACCCGCCTGTAATAGTAGACGACACGGCAAATATTAAGAAAGCGGCAAAAGACATAGTAGACGGAGCAAGCTTTGACAACAATGTTTTGTGCGTGGCGGAAAAAGAAGTGTTTGCGTTTGCAAACATAACAAACGAATTGATACAAGAAATGCAAGCAAACGGAGCGTACTTGGCGACAGGTGCGGACATTGAAAAAATAGTTAGCACCGTGCTTGAAAACAGAAACGGAAAATTTGTAATTAACAGACATTTTGTAGGCAAGCCGGCGACACATATATTGAGAGAGTCGGGAGTAATGTTTAGCGGTGAACCAAGGCTTGTTATAGCGGAAGTGACGGCCGATCACCCGTTTGTACGTGTAGAGATGCTTATGCCTGTTTTAGGAATTGTGAGGGTATCAAACATAGACAGCGCAATAAACGAGGCAATAAATGCGGAGCAAGGCTGTCAGCATTCGGCGATGATACATTCTACAAACATAAACAATATGTCTAAGGCGGCAATAGCGCTAAACACAACAATATTTGTGAAAAATGCGCCTTCGTATGCAGGGCTTGGATTTGGTGGCGAGGGCTACACGACGCTAACAATCGCAACACCGACGGGAGAAGGTTTAACAAGCGCAAAATCGTTTACACGTGCAAGAAGGTGCGTGTTGCAAGGTGATTTCAGAATAATATAAGAGTAATATCAGAGGAAGGCTATGAATATAGTAGAAAAAATAAGAGAAGCCGGGGTAGTTGGCGCAGGTGGCGCAGGTTTTCCTACGCATATAAAAGTTAATTGTAAGGCGGAATATGTTATAGCGAACGGAGCAGAGTGCGAACCCCTGTTGCGTGTCGACCAACAGTTGATGGAGTTTGAAGCACAAAAGGTTGTTTTGGGTGTTTATGCGGTAATGCAACAAACGGGTGCGCAAAAAGGCGTGATAGCATTAAAGGGGCATTATAAGAATGCGATTTCGGCACTCACAAGGGAACTTAAACCGGGTATGAGCCTTCATATAATGAGGGGATATTATCCGGCCGGCGACGAACAACAAATAGTTTACGAAGTTACGGGAAAAGTAGTGCCGACGGGTGGTTTGCCCTTAGATGTCGGAGCCGTGGTGTGCAATGTTAGCACGTTGATAGAAATTGCAAATGCCTTAGAGGGCGGCTCGGTTACGACAAAATATGTGACAGTTGGCGGTGCGGTTGCTACGCCTAAAACATTCTTGGTTCCGATAGGCACAAACGCACAACGGTTGATAGATGCGGCCGGTGGTACAACCACCGATTGTGTATATATAATAGGCGGCCCTTGCATGGGAGCAGTGGTAGAAAACTTAGACTTCCCAATAACAAAAACTACGGGCGGTTTGCTTGCCATACCAAAAGGCCATTCGATAGTAGAAAAAAAATCTGCTGAAATGAATGTAAAACTTATAAAAGCAGTCTGTTGCCAGTGCTCTATGTGTACGCAGATGTGCCCGAGAAACGCACTCGGACTAAGGGTTGAACCGCATAAAGCGATGCGTGCGGTTGCAAACGGCATAGACGTTTTGGGCGATAGTTTCAACGGGATATTTTCCTGTTGCGATTGCGGAATATGCACCTATCAAGCGTGTAATTTCGGGTTAAAACCCTCAAAGGTAATGGGCGAGTTTAAAAAAGAGTTTATGAAGGC
>CAYJNC010000233.1:0-3507 GCA_964371185.1 uncultured Christensenellaceae bacterium | reverse complement strand
CTGGTGCGGTCAGAGGGACTTGAACCCTCACGTCGCTTGACACATGATCCTTAGTCATGCCTGTCTGCCAATTCCAGCATGACCGCATTACATCAGCGAATAATATTATATTATATATAGCGTAATAAAGTCAATACATTTTAATGAAATAAGAAATATATTTTTATTTTGACGTATACTTATAATATAAGTTTATTACTCATCAATAAAAAATACCTTATAATTGACTTTAATTTAATCGTGTGTTAACATTAAATGTATTTATTTATAGGAATATTATTGATAAAGGAGTTAAGAATAAATGTCGGTAAATATTATTGTTGGAGCACAGTGCGGAGACGAAGGCAAAGGGAAAATGGTAGATTTTATATCTCAGAACAAAGATGTGGTCATACGTTTTCAAGGAGGGGACAATGCAGGTCATACAGTTGTAAACGATTATGGCACTTTCAAATTACACCTAATACCCTGCGGTATTTTTAACCCTAAGACAATAAGCTTAATCGGAACCGGTACTGTTGTAAATCCCGAAGTGTTATTAGAAGAAATAGAGCAAGTTAATTCTGCGGGAATAAGCACCGATAATTTAAAAATTTCAGATAGAGCACATGTTTTAATGCCTTACCATAAAGACTTAGACTCTCTTAAAGAACAAGACAGTTCATCTGCACAGCATATAGGTACAACAAAGCGTGGCATAGGTCCTGCTTATGCCGGTCGTGCTAATCGTACAAACCTTAGAATCGGTGATTTGGGTAATAAAGAGTACGTCAGGCAAACGCTTGCAAGTGTTATTCCGCAAATCAATCATCAATTGTCATACTTGGGCGGAGTTTCTTATAATGTAGACGAATTATGTGAATTGTGTGCCAATTGGTATGAAAAAATAAAAAATCACATCGTAGATGCGTTAGACTTTGTTCATACTTGTATCAATGAAGACAAAAATATTTTGTTTGAAGGGCAACTCGGCGTTATGAAAGACTTAGATTTAGGTACATATCCCTATGTTACTTCTTCAAACCCGATAGCCGCATTTGCTGCGGTAGGCGCCGGCGTTCCTATGAAAAAGGTTTCAAAAATTACGGGCGTTGCAAAAGCGTTTTCAAGCCAAGTTGGTGCAGGCCCGTTCCCGACAGAAACAGAAGACTCGAGTTTTGAACTGTTGCGTGGCACAGGGGAAAATGTCGATGACGAGTTTGGCGCAAGAACAGGTCGTCCGAGAAGACTTGGTTGGTTAGACATACCGGTATTAAAATTCGCAGACATGATAAACGGTTTCGATGAATTGGCTATATGCAAGTTAGATAAATTAGATCTTTTAGATGAGATAAAAATTTGCACAGCTTACAAGTACGAAGGAAAAGTGATGGACTATTTCACTAATCCTACCATACAAGAAAGCGTAGAGCCGATTTATGAAACATTGCCCGGCTGGAAGACGGACACTACTACCGCTAAAAAGTTTGAAGACCTCCCGGCAAATGCTCAGAACTATATCATCAGAATAGAAGAATTAGTGGGAGTTCCGGTAAAATATATTGGTATTGGCCCCGAAAGAGACGATGTAGTTTGTAGATAAAATATTATTAATCAAACATATAATACCAGCCGATTTAATATAATTGGTTGGTATTTTGATTTTTATTTAATTATTATACCTAATTTTCTCGAAATTAAGAATAAGATTAATTATTAATCTTTACAAAATTATATTTGTATGTTTTAATAAATATATAAAATTTTTAATTAGAGGAGTATTATTATGAGTAAGATAATTTTAGTTGGAACAAACCATGCGGGCACGGCTTGCGCAAACACTATTTTAGATAACTACGAGGGACACGAGCTTGTTATTTTTGAAAGAAATACAAACATTAGCTATCTTGGGTGTGGTACTGCTCTTTGGGTGGGCAGGCAAATTGACGGTCCGGAAGGATTGTTCTATTCATCACGAGACGCACTTGCCCAAAAGGGAGCAAAAGTCTATATGCAAACAGAAGTCTACAACATTGATTTTGACAAAAAAGAAGTTTATGCTAAGGATAGTGAAGGGAACGAAATTAAAGAAACCTACGACAAACTTGTTCTCGCAACAGGTTCACTTCCTATACAGCCTAATATAGCGGGCATGGATCTTGAAAATGTTCAAAGCGTTAAATTGTATCAAGACGGGCAAAAAGCCGATGTTTGTATGGAACAGTCGTCTATCAAAAATGTTGCTGTTATTGGGGCAGGGTATATTGGAGTAGAAATTGTTGAAGCGGCAAAAAGAAGAGGCAAAAATGCAATGCTTTTTGAAGCCGCAGACACTTGCCTATCTACATATTATGACCCTTGTTTCACAAAAGACATGGACGAAATTCTACAGTCTAACGGCATAAAAACATATTATGGCGAAACTGTAAAAGAAATTAAGGGTGATACAAAAGTAAAATCTTTAGTAACAAACAAGGGTGAGTATGATGTTGACATGGTAATCATGGCGATCGGTTTTAAACCGAACAATGCGCTTGGCGTAAATAAAATTGAGACAATTGCAAACGGTGCATATAAGGTAGATCTTTGTCAAAAGACAAATCTCGATGATGTTTACGCAATTGGTGACTGCGCAACAGTATACAGCAATGCTACCGAATCAACAAACTACATTGCACTTGCAACAAACGCCGTCAGGAGCGGAGTTGTGGCGGGGCATAACGTTTGTGCAACTAAATTAGAAAGTATAGGTGTACAAGGCTCTAACGGTATCAGCATTTTCAATTATAATATGGTTTCTACCGGTTTAAACCTTGATGCTTGTAAAAAAGCCGGATACGATGTTTTATACACAGATTTTGAAGATTATCAGAAACCTGCGTTTATTACGGAAAACAACAACAAAGTAAAAATCCGTATAGTATATGATAAAACAACAAGAAGAATTTTAGGTGCGCAAATAGCCTCTTATCAAGATGTGTCTATGGCTATACATATGTTCTCTTTGGCAATACAAGAAAAAGTCACCATAGACAAACTAAAGTTATTAGATATTTTCTTCCTCCCGCACTTTAATCAACCGTATAATTACATTACTATGGCTGCTTTAAGTGCAAAATAATACTATAATATATACTATCAAAAAGGCAGGGCTACCTGCCTTTTTGTTTTTCTTAAAATTTAAAATTTGTTTATAAAAATCGACTTGTAAACGTAAAATTGAAATGTTAAAATATAAAGATGTATTGGCTGTTTAATAACAAAAAACATAGTAATAATTTATTTTAAATAATTTGTTTGACAATCGAACAAAAATATAGTATAAATAGATATGATAAATTATAAATTTATACTTTTGTACAAAGTGAAAAGAATGTGTTAAATTTTTATGACTTAGGTTTAAAATTGTTGTGGTTTAGGTTATATTAGTTTTGTATGTAGCAGCTATGCTGTTAACATAAATAATAGATAAAAAATTTTTAGGAGGAAGATTTAATGTCTAAGAAAACAGTAGCAATTGTAATTGCA
>CAYJNC010000232.1:0-3521 GCA_964371185.1 uncultured Christensenellaceae bacterium | reverse complement strand
TTTGACGCAACGGTAGACTTAAGAGGCACACCGCAAGACCCTGCCGACGATATTAGCATGACATTTAAAGTGTTAAGCGAAGACATATCCGCCGGCACAGGCACGGTACAGATAGGCAATGGAAACGACTCTTCCATTCTCGTCAACATAACCGGAAATATAAACATACCCTCTACTGTAGTGAACAATGACACAACATACACTGTCACAACGGTAGGAAAATATGCGTTTGACTCTTGTGCTATTTCATCGGCAACCATACCCGAGGGTGTTACAACCATTGGAATAGCAGCGTTTGCCACTTGTTACAACCTTACTTCGATAAGCATACCCAAAAGCGTTACTTCTATTAAGAGTCATGCGTTTTCCGTTTGTAGAGATCTTGTTTCGATAACTCTACCCGAGGGCATTACTTCTATTGAAACACAAACTTTTTACAATTGTGCTGCACTTACTTCAATAATCATACCCGAGGGTGTTACAACTATTGGAACTGACGCTTTTAAAGGCTGCACCTGGCTTAGTGCAGTGTATTTTTCACAAGACAAGCCTACGTTTGAAAATAACGCCATTCCGCTGTCTGGTCCAGTAGTATATTACCCGTCGGTGGCTGAAAATTGGGACCATTATTCCCAAGATAAATCATCTATGACATCATACAACGTAAATTACGATTTAGTAAATGCCACAGGTGAGAGTAGTAAATATTATATAAACTACCCGCCCATTTATGATTCGGATTTTTCCGCTAAGTTGACGGCAAATTCGGGTTGTACTTTACCAAACAATGTAGTGGTAGAAGTTGGTAATTCAATCCTTTCAAACGGTTATTCATACAGCGCTCAAACAGGCGAACTTGTTATAGAAAAGGGTAGTATTAATGCAGATATTACCATAAGAGCAACGGCTATAAAATCGGTAACCGATATTACCATGACAAACGCAAGTTCGGTTGAAATAAACGAAAACCTTACTTTAAGTGCAAGCGTGTTGCCAAGCGATGCCACCAATACTAATATAGATTGGACTGTTAAAAACGCCAATTCAACAGGTGCAACTATCACAAATGGCGTGTTTAGCGCTCAAACCTCGGGCACTGCAACCATAACCGCAACAATTACAAACGGTTCGGGAGACGGCTCTAACTTCACAAAAGATTTTGATATAACCATAACTCCTGCCATACTTTCGGGAAACGATCAAAAAATTAATAAGGGCGATACCGCCATGTTTAAGTCTTCTGCCGAATACAGATATTTAGTAGAAGTAAAGTGTGACGGCACAATGCTTGCAAAAGACAGAGACTATATAAGCTCGGAAGGTAGCACAATTATAATACTTAGTGCAGCGTATATTAATACACTTTCTGTGGGTGATCATGTTTTGGAAATAGTTTCCGAAACGGGTACGGCAACAGCCAATTTTACGGTTGCCAATGCATCAACACCCACTCCGGCACCGGCTACTCCCACTCCGGCACCGGCTACTCCGACAGTTGCACCGGCTACTCCGACAGTTGCACCCGTTGTTCCTGCCGACACAACAGTAACCTCGCCCAAAACCGGTGAATAAGCATAAGTGGTAATATGCAATCTCACCACATAAACATAAAAACAAACTTAAAACCGCAAGTTACTGCGGATTTTTAATGCCATTTAAATTACTGTTAATTAGCATTAACCTTCAAATATTTCTTTAACATATTTTATAACGCCGTTAATCTGTGTTGTGTTTTTGCATAGGCTTATAGCCATAAAGTTTTCATCCGGCACGTCAAAAGGGGCACTAATCCCAAATATGCTTGCGGGGCTGTATCCCACCCTCGGATAATACTTTTCACTACCCAAGACTACTATGATGTCATAACCCAAAGATTTTGCTATCTCATGGCCTTTTTTAATCAATGCAGTGCCTACACCCTTCTTTTGTGCCTTAGGCAGTACCGCAAGCGGTGCAAGTGCAAGTGCGCAAACATCACCGATTTTGGCTTTTGTAAAAATAATATGGCCGAGTATTGCGCCGTTTTCTTCCGCAACCAAAGACAACTCGTCTATGAAACCATCACTTCTTCTAAGTTTCGCAACTAATTCACACTCGTTTCCGTCCGAATGTTCCGCCGTTTCAAACGCAGCTTTCACTAAGTTTTCTACTTCTTTATAATCTTTAACTTCTTCTTTTCTAATATTCATTTTTCCCCACATAACTAAACATTGTTTTTTATATTCATACATCAGTTCTATTGTCGTTTTGTATTTTTATGCTTAATTTCTCACGCAATTTTCAAATGCTTTTATACATTTTACACATTTTTTAATGCGAAAGCAAGCATACCGTTTCACCCTAAAAATTTGCAAATAATAATTGGGCAAAAACACACGGTTTTCGCCCAACATCTATACTTCACTTTGTTTATATGTCTAATATCTTTCTCACAAAAAAACATAGTTTCTTGTCTGTACAAATCCTATAATTTTAAAAATATTTATGAGGTGTGTTGAGAAAGTCCGATTTATGAAATTATGGCTTTTTTCAACACGTCCTTATGTTAACAGTCGGCCACATCTAACCAATTAGCCGGATTTTCTATTAACATTACATCTATTTCTTTTTGTGTCACCCCAAGTTCTTTTAACATTGGAACAATATGCGTCAGCACATGATCATAGCCCCAACCACCGTATGCGTGCAATAATTGTTTTAGGCACACATCACACGACAACAATATCTGCTTCTCATAGCCCAAGTTAAGCAATTTTGTCAAGAGATGTACCCTTTGCCAATCTGTCACAAAGCGCCCCGAACCCGGTTTACAATCCCACAAATCGGTTGCCATTTCTTTTCCGAAGTTATCAAATTCCACATATACTCCTTGTTTTAGCAAAGAAATTATATAATCTTCATTGTTTTCGACATCAATATGACAAATAACCACTTTTTTTAAGTCTATATTATATGATTGAACTATATCCATTGCCTCTATTCCCTTAGTAGACCAAGGATTTATATGTATTAGCAACGGGGCTCCCGTTCGTTTTTGTGCTTTGCATGCCCCTATCAGCGAACATTTTTCAAACGGATGCATTATATGGCTTATGCCAATCTCTCCGATTATTCCTGCTTTAATATTTGTATGACCTATTCCAACCGTAAGTTGCTTAACAATTTCCTCTTCTATTTCTTCTTCATTTTTTAATAATATATCTTCGTTTAAAGACGGTGCCACATAGTATCCTGCCCCCGCAACCACGTTTAAACCTGTATCTACTGCCATTTGCACAAGCAAGTTTGGGTCTCTTCCAATTCCATAAGTTGTTGCGTCTACTACCGTTCTGCCACCGGCATATTTAAAATACATCAACTCTTCTGTCTGAGTTTTTCTATCCATCAATTGTACATTGTCTAATAGAGCAAACGGATTTCGTTTCAATATCCCTAATTTATCTATAGTTACCTCAGAATATGCGTCTACTTTAGCACCTATCTCCTCCGGTTCGGAAAAAAAGACTTTCATGTCTATATAT
>CAYJNC010000231.1:0-3528 GCA_964371185.1 uncultured Christensenellaceae bacterium | reverse complement strand
GATTTTGGAAATGATCCATAACTTTTTCGCTATACATATATATTAATCTCCTTTTCTTACTTTTTATTTTTCTTTAAATAATCTTCATACAACGGAGACATTGCCCGTATGCTTGCGATTATTTCTTTTAAACTTTCTACCACGTAGTCTACTTCTTCCTTGGTGTTTCGCTCAGACAATGTCAGACGTAGTGATCCGTGTGCTATTTCGTGTGTTAACCCTATGCCCAATAAAACGTGGGAAGGATCGAGAGATCCGGAGGTACATGCCGATCCGGAGGAGGCGCAAATGCCACTCATGTCGAGGCGGAGCAACAAGGACTCTCCTTCGACAAATCGGAAACTGAAGTTTGCGTTGCCGGGTAGGCGGTTTTTGGCACAACCGTTTAGGCGAACATGCTCTATTTCCGATAAGACTCTGTTTATTAAATAGTCTCTTAGCTCTATTTCTTTTACTCGTCTGTCTTCTAAGGTGCTAAGCCCGATTTCTACCGCCTTGGCAAAACCTACAATTCCGGGTACGTTTTCCGTGCCGGCCCTGCGCTTGCGTTCCTGAGAACCGCCATGCATAAAAGACCTTGTTTTTATGCCTTTTCTGATGTATAAAAAGCCAACGCCCTTAGGCCCGTTTAGCTTGTGTGCGCTTGCACTCATCATGTCTATGCCGTCTTCGTCTATATTTATCGGTATTTGGCAATAGGCCTGAACGGCATCTGTGTGGAACAAGGCGCCCTTTTCATGGACTATTTGCGCAATTTCCTTAATTGGCTGTATCACGCCGATTTCGTTGTTTGCATACATAACGGATACAAGAACGGTGTCTTCTCTTATGGCACTTTTGAGTTCTTCTAAGTTGATCACGCCTTTTTCGTCTACGTTAACATAAGTTACCGAAAATCCCCGTTTTTCCAAATACTTGCAGGTGTGCATTATTGCATGATGTTCGGTTGTGGCGGTAACTATGTGTTTGCCTTTGCCCTCGTATGCCTCTGCCGTTGCAACAAGCGCCCAGTTGTCTGCCTCTGTGCCGCCGGAGGTAAAATATATCTCTTCCGGTTTAGCGCCGATGCTTTGTGCGATAATTGAACGTGCGGTATTTTCCTCTCGCTTGTTTTGTGTCGCAATGGAATATATGCTCGACGGATTACCGAAATTTTCTTTAAAATAAGGCAACATTGTCTCTAATACCTCGTCTAAAACAGGTGTTGTTGCAGCGTTGTCCATGTAAATTATTTGTTTCATATATTTTGCTCCTTTTCTATTAAAGAACTTAGGGTAATGTCGTCTACTATTTTATTCATACCCTCGTTTATACGGCTCCACACGTGTTTGGTTACACAAGTGTCCGCACCGATGCAGCCTTCGTTTTGTTTGCAGTCTATGGGCTTTAAGTCACCCTCTAATGCACGCAGGATGTCTCCGACGGTGATTTCATCTATGGGCTGTGCCAGCACATAACCGCCATTTTTTCCGCGAACACTTTTAACTATGCCCGCTTTTTTAAGCTTGGCCATAAGTTGTTCTAAGTATCCTTCGGAGATGTTTTGCCTGTGTGCTATTTCACCGACAGACACAGCCACCGCAGAAGAATTCATGGCAATGTCTACTAATGCACGCAAGCCGTACCGTCCTTTTGTTGACAGCTTCATCTATTGCACCTCTCTTGCTGTATACACATATTATATAGTATATAAACCGTTGTAATATCGGCTAAAAAATATACAATATGTTCTAATTCCTACTTAACTACTATGATATTATTACAAAATTAAAAAAATGTCAAATATTTTTTTGTTAATATGAAAAATAAGTATATAAATTAATAAACAGTGCAAAAAAATACCAAAACGAACAAACAACTTCAAGAATTGAAATTGCAATAGATGTTAATATATAATTGCTTAAGCAAGTAAAGGCAACATCTGCCACGCTACACATTCATAACAGAAAATAAAAATTGAGAGAATTACCGATTTAAAAAAATATATTAAAAAAAGCGAGGAAATAAAATTATGTCACCTAAAGAATTATTATTTGCGTCTCTCCGTCACGAAACTACCGAGCGTGCTCCCTGGGTTCCTTTTGCGGGTGTACATGCAGGGGCGTTAATTAATGCCGATGCAACTAAAATGCTTACTGATGAAGAAACACTTTTTCAAGCACTTATGGAAGTAAACAGGCTTTATAAACCCGATGGTCAACCGGTTATGTTCGACTTACAAGTAGAAGCCGAAATTTTAGGTTGTGAGTTAAGATGGATGCAAGATGGCCCCCCGAGCGTTGCAAGCCACCCCTTAGAAGACACTAAAAATATTCCTTGCGATTGCACTTTGCCGACCGAAACAAGCGGACGTATGGCAATGATTTTGTCGGCTATGCGCAGATTGAAAGCAGAAGTTGGTGAAACAACAGCTTTATACGGATTAATCTGTGGGCCTTTCACATTGGCAAGCCATTTAAGAGGAAACGAAATCTTCATGGATATGTTTGACGACGAAGATTATGTTATCGAATTATTAGATTTCTGCACACGTTGTGCAATAGAAATGACCGACATGTATTTAGATGCCGGCATGGACGTTATTGCGGCTGTAGACCCTTTGGTAAGCCAAATTTCTTCCGATCACTTTGAACAGTTCTTAACAAAACCGTTTAAAAAGTTGTACGACCACATTCGTGCTAAAAAAGCATTCTCCTCATTCTTTGTTTGCGGTAATGCGACTCGTAATATTAAAGTTATGTGCGAAACCGGCCCGGATTCTATTTCGGTAGACGAAAATGTAGACATCTTAGCGGCTAAAAAAGTTTGCGATGAATATAACGTTGCTATTGGCGGAAACATCCCGTTAACAACAGTTATGTTGCACGGAACACAACAAGACAACATGAAATATGTTGTAGATTTATTAAAACAACTTCCGGAATATAAAAACTTTATAATTGCACCCGGTTGCGACATGCCGTATGCTACTCCTATTGAAAATACAATCGGTGCGGCTCAGGCGGCAATTCAGACAGAAGAAAGCGCACGCATGGTTGAAAACTATGTTTCTGTGGGTGACGATATAGACGTAGAACTTCCGGATTATGCTAATCTGACAAAACCGTTTGTAGAAGTATTCACCTTAGATTCGGCTACTTGTGCGGCTTGCACATACATGATGGGTGCTGCCGACGAAGCAAAAGCCACTTATGGAGATAAAATCGACGTTGTTGAATACAAATTTACAGAAAAAGAAAACATTGCACGTTGCAAGAAGATGGGTGTTTCTAATCTTCCTTCAATATATGTCAACGGCGAACTTAAATTCTCTTCAATTATTCCTAAGAGAGACGAACTTGAAGCCGTTATTAACGAAGTAATGTAATTTATGCTTGTGCCGTGTAGTTTTATTTGCACGGCACAAATTTTTTTATCTTGAGGAGAAAACATGCAATTATATTTGATTACCGGTTTTTTGGGAGTGGGCAAAACCACATTTTTAAGAAATTTCATTGGCCAATTTGCCGGCAAAAAACTTCATTTGAT
>CAYJNC010000230.1:0-3535 GCA_964371185.1 uncultured Christensenellaceae bacterium | reverse complement strand
TCTATTTGGACACAACATTCTAATATATCATTTAGGCTCATGCCTACATAATTTAACACCGATAATACCTTTGAGTAGTTCATACGAGTAGGGCCTATCACACCGAAAGAACCGATGTTTTTGCCACCCACCTTGTATGTGGCGGTAACTACGCTCATGTCTTTGAAAGTTTCGTCACCCGTCTCCCTACCTATTTTTATTGAAAACTCCATGTCTGCCGAGTTTCCGATAAGCTCGTATAACCTGTCTTTTGTGTCTAACAGCTCTAAGAAGTTTTGCGCTTTTTCCACGCTGTTATATTCGGGATATTTAAAAATATTTTGCGTACCTTCAAGAATCATCTCTTTTTTTTCTCGGTTGCGGTTTATTGCGTTAAATACTTCTCCCATGACCTCTTTATGCTCGTCAACACCAAGTTTTGCAACATTATTGATGTTTTGCACAAGCTCGTCTATGCTCGAATTTTGAGCAAGTTCGGTCAGTTTGTTTGATAATAATTCCAACTGTTGCTCGGTTGCGGAGTAGGGAATTGTTATCATGGTGTCTGTTACAAAGCCGGTGTCGGTAACTAACACTAAAATTGCTTTGTTGTCCATTATTTTTACGAGTTGAACCCGTTTTATGGTAACCCTGTCTATGCTGGGAGCCGAAATAAGCGCTATGTGGTTTGTTACCTCCGACAATGCTTTTGCGGCGGTGTCTAACACCTGCGTTACCTCGCTTGCCTTGTTGTTGAAATAGGCTGCTATCGAAGCCATTTCATTCGAAGACAATTCGCCTATTTGCATTAGCTTATCTACATATAACCTGTATGCGATGTCGCTTGGCATACGCCCGGAAGAGGTGTGGGGTTTGTCTAAAAAACCCATTTCTTCAAGGTCGGCCATTTCGTTTCTTATGGTAGCCGGCGAAAAACTAAGCTCTACCTTTTTTGAAAGTGTACGTGAGCCTACGGGTATGCCCGTTATTATATAGTCGTCTATTATTGCCTTCAGAACTTTTAATTTTCTTTCGGATAATTCCATTTCACGCACTCCTTTCCCTATCAATTATTAGCACTCGGCGACTGTGAGTGCTAACATATTTATAAGATACCACCGAGAGAGGTAAATGTCAACTGTTATTCATTAAATATTCATATTGTTTTGAAAGGGTTTTAAGCTGTTTTTTACGAAGGTAAAAGAAGGCTGATTTCAGGCGTTTTTTTGCCTGTTTTTCATTTTGCGCCAACTGATAAATCCATATATATCGTTAATGAGGAAAAGGGAAAAGCAGACAACCATAGTTAGGTAGGAAGTGTCTGTCAGTGAGGCTAAAATCCAAAGAATAATCAAGACAATGTCGTTTAGCGCATAACCGATAGCGTAAAGATCGCTTCTAACAAAGGTTAGGTAAGCGGCTGCAAAGCTGGTTGCTATTGATAGTGTGCTCAATTCTAAGTTTGTTGTGTTGAAATATTTCAGTATATAGTAGAAGACAAAAGTAACGAATGCTGTTAGTATTATCATTATAATAACTTTTTTTAAATTGAGTCCGCTAACCGCAACTTCGTAAACGCCTTCTTTGAAAGGATTTTTAAGCCATGAAATCATAGAAATTATCGCCATTGGCAGTGTCATACCAACGTAGGTTATTACCTCGCCGTAGTAGGCAAATGAAAAGGAAACAAAACCGTAGATTATTGCAAATGCTATCATGAGGATCTGCCCGAAAGCATGGCCTTTTGCAAGATAGATGAGTGAGCTTACTCCTACTACCGAGGCAATGTAGGTTGGCACGTTAAAGTTATCGCCTATTATGAAAGTAACTGTAATTATCAGTACGGAAATTATCCACAGTATTCTTTCAAAGGTTGTAAGGCAGTTTAAGTTTTTTAGCATTTGTTGCTCTCTTTCAATAAAATAAGCATTCGCTCATACATCTTCTAAGACCTAACGATGTACGAATGAATACTTTGTATTCTTACCCGGTGGCAATGTTTATTAAATTAATAAATATATTCTACAATATTATATATGCACACGTCAACATTCATTGTGCAAAACATGCACAAGTTGGTTTTGCAAACAAAAACCTTTTTTGGTGGGGGACAACCGTCCTTGTTCAAACGTAGCCAAGCCGTATTTAGTTAGCTGTGTGATTGCGTTGTGGAAAATTTCTTCAAAATCTTCGTCGAAAGCCTCGTAATATTCTTTTGTGACTATGCCGCTTTTGAGTCGCATTTTGAGCATGAGATATTCTTTCTTTCGTTCGTTTTGTGAAATATTTTCTTTGCCTTGAATCGGCAAAGTTTCTTCGTTTAGTTTTTCTATGTACGCATTCATGTCAGAAAAATTATAATAACGCACATTGTTAACGCAAGAATGAGCCGACAATCCGAAACCGTAATAATTATTTAAGTTCCAATATAATAGGTTATGCGTACTTTCTTTATCGGGCTTTGCAAAGTTTGATATTTCGTAGTTAAGGTAGCCTTTTTTTTCTAAAAAATCTTGGGCGAAAACATACATATTCGCATCTTCGTCTTCATCTATTAACTGTAATTCGTTGTTTTCAATTCTTTTAAACAACGGTGTGCCTTCGCTTACATGAAGTGCATAAGCCGAAATATGTTCGGGAGATAAATCGGTAATATAGTTTAACGTGTGTTCAAAATCCGCATTGCTTTGGGTGGGCAGTGCATACATTGCGTCTATGCTAATATTATCAAAACCGGCGTCTCTTGCATTTTTGAATGCTTGTTCAAACAAATTTAAATTGTGACTCCGAGACAAAAGTTGCAAAAGTCTGTCTTGGGCGGCTTGCAAACCTATGCTCAAACGGTTTACCCCTATTTCTTTATAGGCTAAAAACTTTTCTTTTGTCACGCTACAGGGGTTGCACTCTACGGTTATTTCTGCTTCTTTGCATATGTTGAAGTTTTTATACAAAACAGAAAACAAATTCCGCATTTGAGAAGAAGTCAGCAAAGAGGGCGTTCCGCCTCCTATGTATATCGTGTTTATGGCAGACGAGCAAGAAACGGCGGTCAGTTCTATTTCTTTTTGTAACGCCGACAAATACTCGTCTGAAAGGTCGGTTTTTTCTAAAGAAATAAAGTCGCAATATGCGCACTTTTTAATGCAAAACGGTATGTGTATGTATATGCCTGTCATAGTTTTTGACCTCTTTTTCACGCAACAATCTTTTTTGTAATTATATATTGAAAATGTAATATAATGCAAGTTTTAACATTTATATAATTGAAAACTACTTATGATTAAAATTATATATTGTGACATATTAAGAAAAAGGAAAATAATGTTATTTTATGGTAACGTGTTAAAAAACTTGATGGATAATTGAAATGGTTGTATTGACAATGAAACTTGCTATAGTTTATAATTTTAAATACATAATTTAATAAAAAATACTAATAAGATTATTGTTTTTTAATAAGATTATTGTTTTGAGATATATCGATTTAGCAATTATAATCATTAGCAATATGAAGGGTGAGTACATAAGTTATGAAAGTGGCAAGAATAAAGAGGGA
>CAYJNC010000229.1:0-3539 GCA_964371185.1 uncultured Christensenellaceae bacterium | reverse complement strand
TTTCAGTAAAAATTTTGTTACAATCGCCCACGAGTGTTTTGTTTTGTGTTATTATGGCGTTAACAAACAATACTGTATTAAAGTTGAGGACTAATGTGTAGGCAAAAGGGAGGGTAGTGTGCTAAGCATGTGCAGGATTTTGGATCGCACAGTGTGACTGCGGCTACTAAACAAGTGAAGAAATACGCACAGTTTCAAGTTCTTATGTAATTAAGGGGTGATTTCTTAGGTAGAAGATGCATGAATGCTTAAATGATTGAATCGGAGTGATACACCTAAATATTTTAATTATGAGGAGAATTATTATGAAAATGAAATTATTAGCAATGTTCCTATCCTTAGTTATTTGCATTTCTCTCGTTCCACCAACAACCGCAAGTGCTCAGGACACAATCACATTAAAGCTCAATGGCGCTGTTCTTACAACTGATGTTGCGCCGGTTATTGAATCAGGACGTACGCTAGTCCCTGCTCGTACAATTGTTGAGGCACTTCGTTATAGTGTTCTTTGGGATGAAGCAGCACAGAGAGTTGACATACTCTATCCCACTGATGTTGTTGCTATTACAATGTACATAGGCGACTATAACATGACAGTTCGTGGAACTACCAATGTAACACTAGATGCGCCACCTCGCATCATTGATGGCCGTACACTAATTCCAGTTCGTGCATTAGCTGAAGCGCTTGGCTTTACAGTAAGCTGGGACGCAAACTCAAGAACTGTTTCAATTGAAACTGATTAAGTCGCTTGTGCCTAAACCTCTCTTGCTACATCTGCCAGTCACCCCGAGTTTGTAAATTATATTGAAATATGAAAATAACCCTCTTTTCCGAGATCGAAAAGAGGGTTATTCTACGGGCTGAACACCGTATTTTTTTGCTTTCTTGGCTGAGTCGATATCCTCAGTTCCCACACTCCTAATATTAGTAAAGCCTAATAACCACGTTCGTTATAAGACGAATAGTATCCGTAATAGCCACCATAACCATGTTCGTTATAGGATGAATAATATCCATAATAGCCACCATCACCACGTTCGTTATAAGACGAATAATATCCATAATAGCCACCATCACCACGTTCGTTATAGGATGAATAATTGCTATAGCCATAGCTATAAGGATCTACACTATACATGCCACCATATCCATACAGTTCATCATCAGTATAATCAGTTGGAGCGACATATGTATCTGCCGCTTGACCGGCATTAGGGTCATAAGAAACAATAGTGGCTTGAGCATAATCGCTATTTAAGGGAATTACTTCATTAGACGAACCGTCTAAGCCTTCAAAAGTTACAACCGCGCCATTTAGGCTTATGTCTAATTCTAATTCTAATTCCGCTACCACTAATTGACCGCTCTTTGTTTCCTCATCCCATACTAAATTATAATGAGCTAAAATATATCCTTCAGCATAGTCATAGATTAATGCTCCATTTTCTCGACTGATATCCATAATAAAAGTTGGATCTACTTCCGAGCTCCAATATCCATAAATCTCAACTTCTTCCACGGCGGCGGAAGGTTCTTTCTCAACGGGATCTTCAACTGCCGTATCTTCAACTACCGTATCTTCAACTACCGTATCTTCAACTACCGAATCTTCGTCCTCAACTTCATCTTCATCACCGCCAAGACGCGCTAACCCAACGATTAATACTAAGGCTAAGCCTATAAGTGAAAGTTTAGATAATAAAGGTTTTTTCATGCAAAATTCTCCTCTTTTTAATTTAGTTTATTTTGCTGTGAATATTTCAAGTTCCCTACATTATTCGCCAATGCGGTAGTATACTCCGGACTCCCAATCCACATAGTTAAATTGAGTAAGTGCGATGAATTCTTCGCTTTCATTGTATGCATCCTGCTCGGCATGCCGTGCCTCAAGGTCAGCATAAGTCGCAGGTAGCGGTGCTGCGCAATAAACCAGTCCGTCATAGTCTACGGGCATGGTGACAGTAAACTCCGATTTGGCAATAGCGAAATATTCAGCGGTGTGTGTCTCGTAGGAAACTTCGTGATCAACAGTAATTTCCACAATTGCACAAGTGGCGTGGATAACCCAAATCTAATCACAGGGTATAGAAACGGCGTACCATTTAGGGCAGGGCAAGTCACTATTCGTACTTCTGGCGTTGAAAACTCACAAACAGGCTCATCAAGTACTGAATTAGCCTTTTCCGGTGTATTAGTATCGCTGCAAAATAAATTTTCGGTAGAAAAGCTGGTGACTTTGGCACAAAAGCCACAGAATCTCGGCGTGCTTAAAGGTGTGTTTCAAAAAATTTAATCGTGTGAACGAAGCAATTAAAGCAATAGGTGATATAGTAGACTGGGCTTCGGCATTAGTAGAATAAATAAGTGAGTATTTGGTGGCACTCCCGAAAATTTTGTGTAAAAGCAAAACTCCATTTGCTCAAAAAAACCTGCAATAACGATCAAATTCAACAGTTACCTGATGTTTCGCTTGCAACAAGACGACCGTTGCGGTAACTTACACGCCCTTAGCCTACGAAGTCGTAAACTTTTAGTGTAAAAAGGCACAAAAAAAGTGATAGGTCTTATATGGATACTTAAATCCTATAAGACCTATCACATATGTAAAGCCCATTCTAAGCTTTCAATTGTTTTAATTTTTT
The DNA here is from genome assembly GCA_964371185.1 of uncultured Christensenellaceae bacterium. Taxonomy (GTDB): domain Bacteria; phylum Bacillota; class Clostridia; order Christensenellales; family Christensenellaceae; genus CAYJNC01. The sequence goes on along the minus strand of CAYJNC010000229.1, from coordinate 894 downwards.
CATTTCTTTCATGAAATAAACTACGAAAACGCATGACATAATAAGCGAACTTACAGGATAGCAATATCCCAAAAACTGTATTGTTGGGTTCATTGGAAATATTAAAAGCACCCACACAAATCTCAGCCCGACAACACCTACAAGCGTAATTATCATCGGTTTAAACGACTGTCCAAGACCTCTTACAGCTTGTGAGCATATATAGTTTGGAACGCCCAAAAGGTACATTGGCATGATGACAAAAAACAGCGTTTTTGCAACATCTATAACTTCGTTTGTGTCTGTAAATAGCCCGAGTAATGGCACTCTAAACACTGTGAACAAAACAATAATCGGAACTATTACAGCATAAGTGATAAGCACAATTTTTATAACACTTTCCTTTATTCTTGCAATATTGCCAGCACCTCGATTTTGCCCTACAAAAGTAATTGCAGTGCTTCCGAGTGCTGAAGTAAACACATCTAAAATGCCGTCAATTTTGAGGTATGCCGACCAAGCCGTAACCGTTAAATCGCCGAAAGTATTAACCGTTGATTGCACTAACATATTTGATAAACTGTACATTATGCTTTGAATTCCTGCGGGTATACCAAGTTTAAAAATATCAGCTATCATCTTAAAATCCGGTGATTTTTCGATTTTTTCGTCTTTGAATTTTTTGTGGAGCAAATATCCTAAAATCAACGCCGAAACACCTTGTGCAAGCACTGTCGCAAATGCAACACCAAACACGCCCATAGGAATTACGACAACAAAAAGCAAATCCAGCAAAATATTTAATACGCTACAAAATATTAGCACATAAAGCGGAGTTTTTGAGTCGCCAATTGCTCTGAAAACACCTGAAAACATATTATAAAACACACAAAAAACCAATCCTGCAAGGAATGT
>CAYJNC010000228.1:415-3550 GCA_964371185.1 uncultured Christensenellaceae bacterium | reverse complement strand
CACAAATAAATGAATTGAAAGAAAAATTGGAGGATTATTAAAATGGATAGAGCACAAATTTTAGATGCTATTAAAGAAATGAACGTATTGGAACTCGCTGAATTGGTTAAAGATATCGAAGAAACTTTCGGTGTGTCTGCTGCTGCACCTGTTGCTGTTGCTGCTGCTCCGGCTGCAGGCGGCGGAGCTGCTGCTGCTGAAGAAAAAACTGAATTTGACGTTGTATTGAAATCAGCAGGCGCTGAAAAAATCAAAGTTATCAAAGTTGTTCGTGAAGTTACAGGCCTCGGCTTAAAAGAAGCTAAAGAATTAGTAGACGGCGCACCTAACACATTAAAAGAAGGTATTGCTAAAGATGATGCTGAAAAATTAGCTGAAAAACTTAAAGAAGTTGGCGCTGACGTAGAAGTTAAATAATAATTTTAATAATTATTAACAAATGTAAAAAAGCAGCCTATGGGTTGCTTTTTTTATGTTATAATAAATGTTAGGAGTAGAATAGGTTAAAACCTAAACTTGCGTAGGCTGACCCGAAAAAAGTTGGTAGAGCAAGAATTTGCGTAATTCGTGCGTTTACAAGCGAATAGCAAATTAAAACGAGACTTTTTTCGGAAAAGGACGAACAACGACGAGTGTGAAGTTACGCAGAAATGCGGAACGGAGCAAAGGGGAGTTTGTGAGGACGCGCAGCCTATGGGTTGCTTTTTTTATGTTATAATAAAATAAATAATTATGAACATGGAGAGTTAAAATGGATATTTTTGAAAAAGCCGGTAAAAAGATGGATGTTTTTTTCGGTAAAGCAAAGGAAGCAACAAAAGAAGCCGTAGAAGCCACGAAAGAAGCCACAAAAGAAGCGGCGGCGGCAACAAAAGAGTTCGGACAAAAAGCGGGTGTTGCCACAAAAGAAGCGGCAATAAGCGCAAAGGATAATATGAAAAATTTTGGCGGCAAAATTAAAGATGCGGCCGGTAGTGCGAAAGAAGCGGCGCAGACCGTGCGTGAAGAAGAAGAAGCAAAAAAAGATTCGGATGCACTTGACATTACCGTTAAGTAACCGCATTTATAGGAATAACGTGTTTTTATGGATAACGAACAATTAGCTTTTGATAATAACGAAGAGTTGACGCAAAATATTAAGTTGCGAGCGCTTAGCGAAAAAGAATTTGCACAGGCTAAGCACGAAGTGCGACAATGTTGGCGTGCCCTCGGCATGTTGCAATTGCGTATGGAAAATGACATGCGTATAAAAGCAAAAAAATATATAGATTCGCAAGAAATAATAGATAAAATATCAGACATATCAAAAAAAATGCAGTGCATTGTAGACGACATAAGCAAAGAAAAATAGTATTAATACGTCATAAACACCCTCGTTATGAAATTAATTCAAGAGGGTGTTTTTTAGTTAATCAGCAAAGTTTATGGAAAAAAATTCAATTATAATATTTACCGATAAGAGCGTATTTTTATCATCTTATGAATTAAATTACCCAAAAACATTCCTAAAAGCGAAATTAATCCAAATAAAATTGTGTAGGGCCATGCGCTTTCGTTGTACATTATGAAAATTGCGGGTACAAACAACAGCCCTATCGTTATCGGGTAGGCCGCACAAAATGAATGCTTTATTCCGAAAATGAATGCGACCAAAAAGCACAGCACCGGTAGTACAAAAATAAAGGCCGCCATTTCACCACCGACAGAAAGCCGACCCATAATGTAGGGCAAGAAATAAAAAATTAGTATATTTATCAATATATAGGGCAATGCGAATAATTTGTTTTTCATACAGTATACCTCTGCTAAATTTTTTTTGTATTTATATTATAATAAACTACAACTCGGATAACTAAACAAAATTATGTTTTTGTATGCTATTACTAAACAATCAGACTATTATTAAGGCGAAAACACAGAAAAAAGCAATAGAATAGTTTAGTAATACTAAACATAAATATCAGACAATGTAAAGTATGCAATGCTAACATGCAGTGTGTAGGCAAAAAACGAATGTAAAAATTTGTGGAAATGTATTGACATGGCTGTGTGTTTATGTTTTAATAATATTCGCCAGATAGGTTTAGTGGTTGTAAACAAAAAGTTTGATAAAAAGAGAAAAGATATGATAATCGGCGAAAAAATAAAAGCAATAAGACAGCAATTAGGGCTGACACAAAGTGAGCTTGCAGACAGGGCAGAGCTTTCAAAAGGGTTTATATCACAATTAGAAAGAGATTTGACATCCCCTTCTATTGCCACGTTAACAGATATTTTAGAATGTTTGGGAACGGATTTAAACACGTTTTTCAGTGGCGGCGAAGAGAAAAAAGTGGTCTTTTGCGCAAACGATATGTTTGAAAAAGAAGACGAGGCAAAAAACGTTTTGTGGTTGGTGCCCAATGCACAAAAAAATGACATGGAACCTATTTTGCTCACATTAAACGAGGGAGAAAAAACAGACGTAGACAACCCTCATATGGGCGAAGAGTTCGGCTATGTTTTATCCGGTAGGGCAATACTTCACTTAGGTGGGCAAAAACACAGGATAAAAAAGGGAGACAGCTTTTATTTTAGCGCAGATGTCCCCCATTATATTGAAAACAAAGGGAAAAAGAAGGCGGAAATTTTGTGGGTTTCCACCCCTCCGAGTTTTTAAAATTATAATTTAGCAAAAAAGGTATGGAAAGATATGAGTAATCATGCAATTAGTTTTAAAAATGTATATAAAGAATATGATGGTGTTGAAGTTCTTTCAAATATAAATTTATACATCAAGCAAAATGAATTTATGACTTTGCTTGGTCCGTCGGGTTGTGGGAAAACAACGATGTTGCGTATTATCGGTGGCTTTGAAGATGCGACAGGCGGCGAGGTTTCTTTGTTTGGTGAAAATGTTGCCGGTGTGCCACCCTATAAACGCAGGGTAAACACGGTTTTCCAAAGGTATGCACTTTTTCCGCATCTTAATGTTGCACAAAACATTGCCTTTGGTTTGAAACTAAAAAAATTAGACAAAAATGTTATAAAAACAAAAGTAGACGACATGCTTAAATTGGTCGGGTTGTCGGGCTATGGCGACAGAGACATAGCCAAATTATCGGGTGGACAGCAACAACGTGTCGCTATTGCAAG
>CAYJNC010000228.1:0-405 GCA_964371185.1 uncultured Christensenellaceae bacterium | reverse complement strand
TAATAGATGAAGGCGTTATTTTGCAAATAGGCACGCCCGAACAAATCTACAACGAACCAAAAAACACGTTTGTTGCACAGTTTATTGGCGAGTCTAATGTTATAGACGGGCAAATGCGTTCGGACTATTTAGTTCATTTTGCCGGCGAAGATTTCAAATGTCTTGATAGAGGATTCAATGAAAACGAACCTGTCAGGGTGGTTATTCGTCCGGAAGACATAGAAGTTACTCGTGACATAAAAGAGGGCATGATAGTCGGGACGGTGCAATCTGTTTTGTTTATGGGTGTGCACTATGAGATACGCATGAAGGGTGAGAATGGCTTTGAATGGTTAATTCACTCTATTAAGCATTTTGATGTTGCGGAACGTTTGGGTTTTTTCTTAGAACCGGACGACATTCATG
>CAYJNC010000227.1:0-3552 GCA_964371185.1 uncultured Christensenellaceae bacterium | reverse complement strand
TGGAATAATAGATTATGAGTAGGCATTTTGCGGTAGATTTAGGTGCGGAAAGCGGTCGTTGTATGGTGGGGGTTTATGATCCGGATAAAAATACAATGCAGTGTGAAGAACTGAACCGCTTTGCGACACAAGGATTGAAAATAAGAAATGGCGTTCATTGGAATGTTTTTAGGTACTATGAAAGTATTTTACAAGGCTTAAAAGAATATGTTTCTCGTTATGGAAAAGAGCTCGATTCTATCGGTATAGACGCATGGGGTGTTGACTATGCGTTGATAGACAAGCGTGGTGAAATTATCGGCTTGCCATATTGTTACAGAGACAAAAGGGTAAACGGTTCGATAGAACTTATAGATTCTATCCTGCCTAAAAAACAAGTGTATGACATTACCGGCATCCAGTTTTTAGAGATAAACACGCTAAGCCAAATGGCTGCGGCAGTCAATAGAGAAGAGTGTTCGCTTGAATATGCAACAGACATAATGTTTATCGGAGACGTGTTGCACTATATGTTGGGTGCGAAAATTTGTGCCGAATATACGGGTGTTTCAATTTCACAGCTCTATGACAACCGAGTGGATGAGTGGAGCGAGAAAATTGCAAAGACGTTTAAGTTGCCGAAATTTAAAACAGAGGTTTGCAAGGCGGGTGACGTTATTGGGACGTTATCTGACGAAATCGCAGACGAAGTGGGTTTGCAGAGGGGTGTAAAAATAGTTGCGCCTGCCGTCCACGACACAGCAAGCGCTGCTGTTGCCATACCCACACAGCAAGACAATTGCTATTATATAAGCAGTGGCACGTGGTCGTTGGTGGGGATAGAATTGGACGAACCCGTGATAAATGAAAAAAGCCTGAACATGAGCTTGTCTAATTCGGGTGGGGCACTCGATAAGATATTATTTCTAAAAAATGTTATGGGTTTGTGGCTTATTCAACAATGCAAGCGTATGTGGGACAGACAGCACGATAACCTGACATATTCAAAAATTGTTGAGTATGCAAAAAAAGAAAATTCGTTTGGTGCATTTATAGATCCCGACGATACAGTTTTTTTAAATCCGGAAAACATGCCAAAGGCTATTTGCGACTACATAAGAAAAACAGGGCAGGGAGAGATTGAAGAAAGCAATATAGGTCTTATTGCAAGAATAATATACGAGTCACTTGCAATGAAATATAGGTTGATTTTTGAACGTATTGCTGATATTGTTAGTAAGGAAGTAGAGGTTATTCATATTATAGGCGGAGGAAGCAAAAACAAATTGCTTTGCCGCTTTACCGCAAATGCAATGGGCGTAAAAGTGACGGCAGGTCCGGCGGAAGGCACGGCGCTTGGCAATTTACTTATGCAAGCCTATGGGTGTGGTCGAATAGAAGATTTAAAGAGTATGCGTAAGGTTGTTGCGCTTTCGAGTGAAATAGAAGAGTTTTTTCCGGAAGACACGGAGCAATGGGAAAAAGCATACGAAAGGTTTAAAAAAATGTGTTGAACTATGGAGGATATTAGATGAGAATACTTGGAATAGACATCGGAACACAGGGTGTTCGGGGTGTGGTGTGCGATGAAAAAGGGAGTGTTTTTGCGCAGGCAGATTGTGCATTTGAGCATTTAGACACAAGCAGTATTCCCGAACATAAAGAACAGCGCCCCACAGACTGGGCAAAGGCAATGTTCTTTGTTATTTCAAAATGTGTTAAGCAATCGGAAGAGAAAATAGATGCGGTAGCAATAGACGGGACTTCAGGTACTGTTGTTGCAATAGACAAAAATGGAAACGAGCTTTGTGATGCAATTATGTATAACGATGCTCGGGCAAAAAAAGAGGCGGGCGAAGTTCACATTGCGGCCGCCGACCACGAGAAAAAACACGGATATGTTTTTAATGCGTCTTATGCACTTCCAAAGATTTTATGGGTTAAAAACAACCAACCCGACATATACGAAAAAACATGGAAATTTATTCACCAGGCCGATTATGCGGCAGGTTTGCTTACCGGCGTTTTTGATGTTACGGATTATTCTAATGCACTCAAAACAGGCTACGATTTGATTTCAGAAGAATGGCCGAGCCTCATTGGTTCTGTCGGCATAGAAAAAGATAAATTGCCGAGCGTTGTGGCGCCCGGTGTTCGCATTGCAAACATAAGCGAAGATGCGGCTGAAAAAACAGGTTTGCCTGTTTCGGCGGTCTTATTTGCAGGTGCATCGGACGGCTATGCGTCTTCTTTGGCGGCAGGGCTTGCCTTGCCGGGTGAATGGGCGACTGTTATCGGCACGACAATGGTATTAAAAGGGATAACAAAAAAAATGGCGGTAGACCCGTTAGGAAGAATATACAGCCATAAGCATCCGCAAGGGTGGTGGTTACCGGGTGGTGCGTCTAATGTTGGTGGACGTTGCCTAAACGAAAAATTCGGAAAAGAAAATTTTAATGAGTATAATAAGACGGTAAAAGAGCATACTCCAACGGGGATTCTTGCATATCCGCTTACGATGAAAGGGGAGCGTTTCCCATTTGTAAACCCATCTGCGGAAGGGTTTTATGTGAACGAAGATGAAAACATAAGAAGGTCATACGCCGGAACAATGGAAGGTGTTGGCTATGCCGAAAAACTGGCATACAGGGTTTTAGAGGGTTTAGGCTGTGAAGTAGGGGATACGATACTAACTTCGGGCGGGGCTTGTAAGTCGGCGGAATGGTTGCAAATTAGGGCAAATATCTTAAACAAATCTTTAAAAGTTCCAAAGGAAACAGATGCGGCGATGGGAACAGCCATGATAGCCGCTGCCGGTTATATGCAAGGCAAGTTGAGTGATGCGGTTTCTTCTATGGTTAGTTTTGCCGTCGAGGTAGAACCACAGGAACAATATGTAGATAAGTATGTAGAGTATTACGCTCGGTTTGAAGAAGAGTGCAAGAAAAGAGGGTATATTTTATGAGTATTTATAAAGATTGCGACATCAGAGGCGTATATAAGGAAGAATTCGACGAGATAACGGCGGGAAAAATCGGCCGTGCGGTCGGGACTATAATAAAAGGAAAAACAATTTTAGTCTGCGGTGACGTGCGTGTGTCGACACCTGTTTTAAAAGAGGCGTTGATAGAAGGCTTGGTTGCAAGTGGCGCAAAGGTTATAGACATGGGGTTTTCGCCCACACCCGTTTTTTATTTTGCAAAGCATTTTTTAGATGCTTATGCGGGTGTTATGGTTACGGCGTCGCACAATCCTGCTAAGTATAACGGTTTTAAGCTGATGTTCGGCGAATGGCCGGTTGTTCCGGACGACATTAAAAAGATAGCTGAAATTGCGGAGGGCGAAGATTTTTACGAAGCAAAAGGCTCGCTCGAAGTGGTTACAAACATAGAAGACGAATATTTAAAGATGGTAGAGTCATTCATCGGCAAAGGAGATTTAAAAGTGGTTGTCGATTGTTGCGACGGCACAACGGCAAAAATTGCACCTCGGGCATTTTCGCACATGGGGTATACGGTCGAAGAATTGTATTGCGATTGGGACGGTACTTTCCCGAACAGAGATCCAAACCCG
>CAYJNC010000226.1:0-3571 GCA_964371185.1 uncultured Christensenellaceae bacterium | reverse complement strand
CGTCGGTCACGCCGATAACAAAATATTCTTCTTCTTCAAAATCATATACCACCTGCATTCCACTCGGATTCCCGTTAAGTGAAATTGGCACCGAATACCGGTTATACGTTTCTTCCTCGGCCGTTAGTTCCATAAACAAAATATTTCCGTCTATGCTTCCCCACACCATTCTGAAATTATCTACAAAGACACCCGTTTCCCAATCACCGATCATGTCATTGTCATAACCTAACCTGATTTTAAGATCTTCTTCTTCCTCAATTTTATACAGCCTAAAACCAACCGAATAAATAATCTCCTTTGCGTCTTCTCCCAAATGCAATTCAATAAAACCATCTTCATTAACAACAGGCTCTATGTTTGCCCACTCCGCAACATTCATTGCAGGCACAGGCAACAATTCGCCTATACTACTTGAAAAATATTCTTCGTAGTCGGCATACGCTTCTTTGGGCAGTTCTCCCGTAAGTGCATATGTGTAGAAGTAATTAATTGAATCAACTTCCGATATTTCTTCAAACATACCCAACGTTTCTACGTTGCTGTCATAAGGATGGTAAACAGAAATACCGGTTGCATTTTGCCTATACTCACCATTCACAGCATACAATACCACCTCGTCTAACGCCCCTAACAACTCTTCTGACGAATTTGGAAATAATTCTTCTCCTTTGGTTGCCACGTCCCCTAAATCTACCATATTATGATAGCCACGTTCTTGGCTGCTTAAGCCATAATTCTCACTTATGCTTGCTACACGAAAATAATCTACCAAGGTTGTAGGGTCTTTAATCGCAGTGTCTAAGAGTTCCCATCCCATATTTGAATAGGCCTCGATCAAAACATCGAACTTTGAAAGGTCTACCATGCTGAGTGTGATTCCCATACCCACACCGGTGTTATCGCTATCCTCTTTATAACTGTCACATATTACTTTCCCTAAATCTTCGGGCATGATATTCGGGTTATCTGACAGCGCTTGCATGATGGCCGTATATTGCCAACCGCCACCCGGCTCGACTTCTTCTGCCGCCACCATGTAATCCGAATAATCTTTTAAAATAGTTCCCGTATCAAGTGTTGCCATCAGGCAGGCATCGAATCCTACCATATCAAAAAACACGTCTTGTCCACTTTGCTCGGAAACATTAGACAAAACCGTTTTCATTTCTATCAACTCTATTCGGTCCTTCTCGTATTGTTCATCATAACAAATTCCACCCAAACTTCCGCCACCATGATTCCAAAATATGAACGCGGATTTTTCTGCCGGATATTTGTGTAAGCCAAACTCTATAAAACTCTCTAAAGTTTCCGCCTCACCCATGTTTTGTTTTTCTTGCTCTTCAATCAGCCTGAACCCTTCGTTATCATAAATAAACCGCTGTGATAATTCCGGGTCTACATAATCGTTATGCCACTCTTTAGCGCCACCGGTTTGGATAATTACTTGCACTCCTTCCGGTAATTCAACCGCTAACATTTCGTTTAAATCGTCTGTTGCCGCCCCTTCATCGGTTTCTAAATTACTTCCGCAAAGATACCAATATATTGACCATTCGGCTTTTTCTCGCCCTGTTTCCTCGGCTACTTGCGCAAAATCCGAAACCTCTTGCGATTCTTGTGCTGTTTCTTCGACAGGCATAGGCTCTTTTGTTCCTTCAACATTAAAACAGCCGATGACACTTATGCTTATTAGGGTAATAATTGTTATGCAAACTACTAATTTTTTCATGTCTATTCCCTTTTTCAAATTATTTAATACAATTATATTTTACGCTTACTCAAAACCAATGTCAAAACTAATATTTATTATCTAAATCCCGCTAAAACTTGCATAATAATATTATTTATATTAATATTATTATTATAGTAAAGACATGGGTGAATAATATGTATAGTGTATATTTAGTAGACGACTCAAACCTAATACTACAAAGTCTTACGGAATCTATTAACTGGGTTAACAACGGCTTTATTTTACTCGGCTCAAACACTAACCCCAAAACCGCCTTAGAAGAAATATGTTTAAAAAAACCCGACGTTGTGTTTTGCGATTTGAAAATGCCCGACATGAGCGGGATAGAGCTTATTTACAAATGCAAATCGGCAGGGCTTTCGTGTGAATACATCATGCTGAGTTCTTTTCCCGAGTTCGAAGCGTCTCGTGATTTTTTCATGTTAGGCGGCTTTGACTACCTGTTAAAACCTATAAATACGGAAACTATTCAGCTTACTCTCGAAAAGCTGTTAGAAAAACTGCTGGTAAAACTCCCACGGTTAAACAACGAAATCACCCCCGAATTCGCAAGTTCTTTCGATAACTTAGTTGCCTATCTTAACGAAAACTATAGTAAAAAACACACATTAAAATCACTAAGCGAAAAATTTTTCATGTCGGAAACCTACATATGCACGTTGTTTTCAAAAAAACTGTCTACAACGTTTTCTATGTATATTATTGCCTTGCGCATGAAAAAAGCGGGGGAGTTAATCTCGACCGCCAACACAACCATGAAAGAAATTGGTATATTATGCGGTTATTCCGATTATTTTTACTTTTGCAAGGTGTTTAAAAATTTCTATGGCATGACACCAAGCGAATACAAAAAAAAATCGGCTAAAATCTCTACGACGGAGGGCAATATATGAGCACAGCCTACTTTGTTTTAATCATACCGATAATAGCCGGGGTAGCGGTGCTATCCTTCTTGCTTGCGCAAAAATTACAACGAAACAAAATGTTTAAATCGCTTGGTTTATTGCAGCGTGACATCAACTTAATTGATCTTAAATCAAACAACCGCTTAACGATTCCTTTAGACGAAGACTTCACAGACCTTACCTACAGCATAAATGATTTATTAAACAAAATCAGCCTCGCAAACTCGAATAATCAAAATTTAATTGCAGAGCAAGAAAATTCTTATTTTCAGAATTTTTTAAAATCGCAAATAAACGCGCATTTCATTGTAAACACGCTCAGTTCTATCAATATTTTTGTGCAAAACGGTTTGATAAAAGAAAGCGAAACTTCTCTGTTGCTTTTGTCAGACATCGTTCGCTATGCCTTTAATTCTCAAAACTTTATTTTTATATGGGACGAGTTTATCCATCTGCAAAAGTATACAGACATAATGAATATGAGTTATAACAACAAAATCACACTGAACATCGAACCCGACGACGAACTCATGGAAATTACCATTCCTCGTATGCTACTCCAACCGATAATAGAAAACTGTATTGTACACGGTTTTAATTCTATGGATTCAGATTGTTTAATAACCATAAGCGCCGATTTAATCGGCAATAAAGTGGAAATTGTTATTTCCGACAACGGTTGCGGCATAAACAAAACAACTTTAGAAAAACTAAACTCACAGCAAAATAATTTTGACATCAACAGCATTAAAAATATTGCGCTCATGAACATTAAAAGACGCTTAACAACGCTATGTGAAGACGGCGAGTTTTCTGTTTCAAGTGTAGAAGGAAAAGGCACAACCGTTCGTATTTCTTTTGTCGTTTCGGATACTTAATTTTTTTAAAACCTCATAAATCTTTTTTT
>CAYJNC010000225.1:0-3585 GCA_964371185.1 uncultured Christensenellaceae bacterium | reverse complement strand
AAATCGCCTGTGCCCTTAAGTTCGCCCGTACCCTTAAGTTCACCCGTGCCCTTTAAGTCGCCCGTGCCCTTAAGTTCGCCCGGTTTGAGTTCGCCCGCTTTGAAGTATACAAATTTAAGATCTAAGAAACGGTCTATATCGTCTGTGTATCCTTCTATTTTAACTTCACCTTTAATGCCTTGCGCTTTTGCAACTCGTCCTAATTCAAAGTAATTCGTCATACGATTTCAACAATATATTTTTTGGAATCTTTGTTGGTAGCGGCTTTTACAACAGTTCTTACGGCTTTTGCAATTCTGCCCTGCTTACCGATAATTTTACCCATGTCTCCCTCTGCCACATTTATTTCAATAATAAACGCATGATCTTCTTCTCGTTGAGAAACTCTAACTTTATCCGGCTCGTCTACCAAACTTTTTGCAATGTATTCTACCAGCTCACGCATAATAAATTCTCCTTAACTGATTGCTCCGCTCTTTTTAAGTAGCGACCTAACAGTGTCTGTGGGTTGTGCTCCGTTTTTGATCCAAACTTGAACCTTTTCGTTATCTACTTTCATATCTTTTGTAAGCGGATTGTAGTAACCAACTTCTTCGATAAATTTACCATCACGTGGTGCTCTTTCGTCTGCTACTACCATTCTGTAAAAAGGATTTTTTTTGCAACCCATTCTTTTTAATCTGATTTTTACTGCCATTTTTTAAACCTCCGGTTTTACCTTAATAATATATTTTCATATGCTTTTGCATACAATTAGCTTTTTTGTTTAGAAGGGGAACCCACCCATTCTACCGCGTTTCTTACCGCCTTTTCCGGTAAATTGCTTTAACATTTTTTTCATTTGTTCAAACTGGTTTAATAACCTGTTTACGTCTTGAATTTGCGTACCGCTTCCGGCAGCTATTCTTTTTCTTCGAGAACCGTTTATCATCTGTGGATTCAAACGCTCTTCACGGGTCATAGAACGAACTATGGCCTTTGTTCTCTCTAACGCCTTTTCGTCTAAGGACATTCCTTTTAGCTTAGATGCACCCGGCATCATAGCCATAATATCGCTCATAGAGCCCATGTCTGAAAGTTGCTCCATTTGATCTAAAAAATCTTCTAAGGTTAGCTGATTTTTAGTTATTTTCTTTTGCAGTTCCGCCGCCTTTTTTTCTTCAAAAGCGCTTTCTGCCTTTTCGATAAGCGATAAAACATCGCCCATTCCCAAAATACGAGACGCCATTCTGTCAGGGTAGAAGGGCTCTATGTCTTTTAATTTCTCGCCCACACCCACAAATTTAATGGGTTTCCCTGTAACAGCACGCACAGACATTGCCGCACCACCACGGGTGTCGCCGTCTATTTTCGTTAGTATTACACCGTCTATCCCGATGTTATCGTTAAACGTTGTTGCCGCATTAACAGCGTCTTGTCCTGTCATAGCATCAAGAACAAGCAAAGTTTCGGTTGGGTTAGCCGTTTGTTTAAGTTCTTTTAGCTCGCCCATCATGTCGTCGTCTATATGTAGCCGTCCGGCAGTATCGACGATTATTACATCCTGAGCGGATTTTGTTGCATGTTTCATGGCTTCGCCATATATTTTTGAAGGGTTGTCTTGCCCCATATCGAACACTTCTACGCCTATCTGATCACCAACGACATGCAATTGTTTGATTGCCGCCGGGCGATATATGTCGCAGGCTACAAGCAAAGGGTTTCTTCCTTGCTTTTTAAAATAACCGGCAAGTTTGCCGCAAAACGTTGTCTTACCGGCACCTTGCAAACCCATCATAAGTATTACCGTCGGATTTCCGCTTTTAATTTCAGATTGTTTACCGCCTAAAAGCTCTGTAAGTTCGTCACGAACAAGCTTTATAACCTGTTGCCCCGGAGTTAAACTTTCGAGTATGCTTGTGCCTACCGCTTTTTCTGCCAACTCTTTAACAAACTTCTTAACGACCAAAAAGTTTACGTCTGCCTCAAGCAAAACCAATTTAACTTCCCTAACAGCCGCCTTAATATCCGACTCCGACAATTTACCTTTCGAAGTCAATTTTGCAAATACCGCTTGAATTTTTTCCGCAATTCCCTCAAACGCCATAATACTATTTCTCCATTTCCTGTTGCACCAAAGACAATTTTTCGTCCATGGCATAAAGCTTTTTTCGAGCCCGAGACAACAAATCGAGCACGCCTTGCCTTGTAATACCGAATTCTTTTGAAATCTCGGCCAAAGACAAATCATCGTTATAATACATGTCTACCGCTTTTATTTGTTTGTCTGTAAGAAAGCTACCGTATAAATCAAGATAGAGCGGTATATTCAGATCTTTTTCACGTTTCATGCTTTCTTCTCCTAATTATCAAAAACAAGTGCAAAGCTATGTTCGCACTTGTAATATTATACACTGTTTTGTTTAATTGTCAAGCCTTACCCCTTTACACCTACTTTTTATTTAATCTAAGGCTTTTTTGGTGCGTATTTTTTTCATTGTCGCCACAATCCTACCCCTGTTATACCTTTGTTGTACAACAAAAAGCATGTCTACCGTTGCGGAAAACAACGACGTCAGAAAAAACACCCAAAAGTCTCCGAACCAAACAATAGCAACCATCGGCAAAAAGGAAAACAACACAATAGTTTCGTGAACCAACTCTGCCCTGCACATAACCATAAGCATTTTTTCATAAGAATTGTTTTTGAAATCAAAACTTTCTTCATCGTATGTGGGAAGAATTTTTTTTAATCGTTTTACTTTTAATCTCTCGTATATCTTTTTCTCAAACGCCCCCACAAAAAACCATTTATGCTCGTAATTAACACAGTTATTTAGCTTTTTGTTGTAGTAATAGCCGATTGCAAGCCGGATTACAAAATGATAAAAAATTGTTGCACAGGTAATTGCCGCCGTCATTAATGCTCTCATACCCGTAAACATAAACAAGGCAATTGTTATGCCACACAAAACGGCTGTTATAATTGTTATCTTGTTCATAAAATTTTTCAATTAAACGCCTCCGAACAATTAAAAATCAAACCGCTTTGCCAACATAGTTTAGTTATCAGTCTATTATTGCGCTTGCAAATTCGTGTGCATCAAACGGTTGCAAATCGTCTACGCCTTCGCCTACACCGATAAACCTAACCGGCACACCCGTCATGTCTTTTACCGCACAAACAACCCCGCCTTTTGCCGTTCCGTCAAGCTTTGTCAGTATGATACCCGTAAGCGAAACGCTGTCATGAAAAACTTCTGTCTGCGAAATTGCATTTTGCCCGGTTGTCGCATCTACGACAATAAAATTTTCACGGTTGGCATCTTTATATTCTTTGTCTATTACCCTGTTAATCTTTTCAAGCTCACCCATTAGGTTTTTCTTGTTGTGCAACCTACCGGCCGTGTCTATGATAAGCATGTCTACATCTGCGTGTTTTGCCGCATCTATAGCATCGTACACAACCGCCGCCGGGTCTGCGCCCTCTGCGTATTTAATAACCCTTGTGTCTGTCCTCTCACCCCATATAGAAAGCTGTTCTGCCGCTGCTGCCCTAAAAGTGTCTGCCGCCGCAATAAGTATAGACTTTCCTTGTGATTTATA
>CAYJNC010000224.1:3087-3599 GCA_964371185.1 uncultured Christensenellaceae bacterium | reverse complement strand
GTGTTATTATGCCTATTGTGTTTCGTTTGTTAGAGACGTAGGCGATGCGCAGGTAAAAAAACCGGCGTACTGGAGCGATCCGAATTCTCTTGAAAACGCAATGAATTTTGAGCCGAGTTTTTTTTATCCGGTAGAGAATGAAAAGATATACGTATATGTAAATGATAATGGTGTATTGCAGTTTGAGTATGATAAAACGTATGCTATGGGTGATGAATTACGCGATACTGCCGATTTGATGAGTTTTAGTGAAATTACAGATAAGGTGAAACAGCATATTGTCAATACATATACATGGAGTGAAGAAGTAGATAGTTTAGACGAAGAGTATACATTGTTAGAGCAAAGAGTATATGTTTTGGAAACAAGGTTGGAATACGCAATTGTTCCTGATGAAGAGGCGTCTGATGGTTGGGTGCTTATGCCGGTTTGGAATATTTACGGGTATACACAATATAAGACTGAGCATAAAAATGAAGCGGGAGAATTGGTTTATTACGATTCGGCAGAAA
>CAYJNC010000224.1:0-3077 GCA_964371185.1 uncultured Christensenellaceae bacterium | reverse complement strand
ATTTCGAGGAGTTAAAGGAACTTATAAAAGATATGCAATCTGAAAATTAAGACATTTTTAGGCAAGAGGTGAAAAGTTATGAGTATAGCAGATATCTTATTGGAAATAAGTATATATTCGGCCATAATATTTGGCGTAATAATTTTATTTAAATATATATTTAATAAAAAGCTATCCCTAAAACTTCATTATGCGGTGTGGTTGTTGTTAATAATTCGGCTGATGATGCCTGTAACAATACAAAGCGGTTTTTCGTTTTTCACAATACCGGCAGACACGAATGTTGTCGTTGGACAAACGGTGCAAACGGCACCAACGGCACAAACTGTTGAACAGATACCCACCACATCAAATGCAAACAATGTGACAAACGAATACCCGGCAGCGCCACAAGAAGAATTTGGAGAAGTGGGCGAAACAACGTCCGTTGCAACACCAAAGGCAAAGCCTTTTAACAGCGAACAAACAATACTGTTAATTTGGGTAATCGGCATGGTTTCTTGCGGAATATATTATTTAATCTCGTATATCAAAATGAGAAGAAAGCTAACTAAAGGCATCGAGCCGACCGAATATTTGCAGAAATTATTTGATGAATGCAAAAGAGAGATGGGGATACGTTCGGAAGTAAAACTTTCGTGTCATTACGGGTTAAATTCACCTGCGCTTATGGTAAACAGGGTATTGATGCCCTTGGAAATAGTGGTTTCATACAATGATGGGCAAATAAAGCATATGATAATGCACGAACTGTGCCACTATAAGCGAAAAGACTATATAGCCCTGATAGTTATGGCAATACTCAGAAGCGTATACTTTTTTAATCCTGTTGTTTGGGTGGCAAGCTCTATGATGAGAGACGACATGGAGAGGGCTTGCGATGCGGACGTAGTTTCAGGCTTTACTAACAATGAAAAGAGCGAATATGCGCTGACGATTCTACATATGTTTAAAAGAAATATCCGACCGTACTTTGTGCTATCTATGGCGAGTGGAAAAAAACTTGCAAAAAGCAGAATAGAGGGAATATTTATGAAAAACAAAACGAAGAAAAGTGTTTGTGTGTTGACTGTGATGTTTGCGTTATTGATAGGTGTAACTTGCTTTACCACTGCTTGTCAACCTATGCAAAAAAGTATTGATGTAAAAGAACCCGACGAAGATTTGCAAAATGTTGAACTGCAAAACGAAATTCGGCCAACTGCGCAAATAAATTTACAAACTCAAGAATTTGTAAAACTTGAAGCGCCGACGCATGTTTCGCAAGAACCACAAGAAAGCAATAGCCTTATAATAAATTTAGATGCAGATGTGGTTGTGCCAAATAGCAACGGGTATCCGGTAACGCAGGTTGAAAAAAGAACGTTTACAGAAGACGTGTTTTTACAACATATTCAGATGTTTGCGGGGGATGCCCAACTGTATTCCGAGTGGGTTTACACCAAGGAAGAGATATTACCACGTCTGACGGCGGTAAAAGAAAAAGCGGGCACAGAAGAAACATTGGAGTATCGGGTAGATTACTTGCAGTCTGAGTACGATAACGCACCCGAAACTTACGAGAACAAGGAATTTAGTTTAGATAATGCGGCGCAGACCAATTCCTATGATGTGTTTTTTAAGATGGAAGATGGAAATATATCTAATTTGATGGTGTCGGACGAATACGGTGTTTTCTACACTCGCAGTGTGAATAACATGTATACCGAAGGAAGCAGAGGCAAAACAAGTTCGCAAAACGACCCAAAAGAATCGGATTTATCCGAAGAAGATGCGTATAAAAAGGCGGAAGAATATTTGGAGGCGTTTGATGCCGATTTAGAATTGTATTCCTCTGAATTATATACCGAAACCTATGATGCTTATTTAGAATTGTATTCTTCCGAATTATATACCGATGAAAAAGCTGACAGCATTACAGGTTGGGCGTTTACATTTACCCGAGAAACAGATGGTTTGCAAGCGCAATACGGAGAAGCTAACGGGTTTGTTGTTTCGCCTTATGACTTGCCGACGGCGGGCTCGCCCTGGGGAGAAGAGATGCTGAAAATAGCGGTAGATGCAGACGGTATATCTTACGTTTGGTGGAGAGGTGCGTCTGAAATAGAGAGTACGGTAGAAGAAAATGCAGAGTTGTTGCCGTTTGAAGAAATTCAAAAGATTGCGATAGACCAATTGTTATCGTTGCACGGTTGGCCGGGAAATGAGATTATAGAAAATAAATCCGAATTGAAAATAACCGATTACGAACTGGGAATAAGTTTGCTTTCGGAAAAAGACAATCCGCAAACTGGGCAATATGTTCCTACATGGTATGTGTCGTATGAAGGAGAAGTTACCGATGATTTTACAGAGTACAGCCAGATAATGTTTGATGCAAGAGACGGAAGTTATGTAGAACCGAGGATGAGGACCGAAGAATTGCCTGTAAGCCCAATGTAGGGATGCGAATAAGTAGTAGAGCGAACGTTAAGATGTTTAATGAGTATATAAGTATATTAGACATGAAAAAACAATTGAATACAATCTGCGGTCGGATATAAAAAACAAAGGGGCGAAAAATCGCCTCTTTTATATAATTGCGTCTACAACAAAAACCTTTCGGTCGTATGTATGCCTAATATTTGTATTTTGTTTGTATTGCAAATAACTTTTTAAAAATAGATATTTAAAATCGCAGACAACCGATTGTTTCTCGGCAGCCTGCGGTTTTTGTAAGTAATATTTATTTGATGATTGGTGCAAAAAATTGGTATGGTTATGCGCCTACCCGGAAAATTTCTATTTAAATGTCATAGCGATGAGCGGATTTTCGAGCAAGTATTTTATTCTTTGTTGGAATTTTGCGGCTACAACCCCGTCCATTATTCTGTGATCATAGGTGAATGAAATCATCATAACTTTTTTTGTGATAATTTCGCCGTCTATAAGTGCAAGTTCGTCTTCGACAGAACATACACCTAAAATTCCCGATTCGGGCTGGTTGATTATTGGTGTGAAAGCATACACATCAAACATGCTTAAGTTTGAAACGGTAAATGTACCGCCTGTCATGTTCTCCGGTTTTAAGTTGCCGT
>CAYJNC010000223.1:0-3603 GCA_964371185.1 uncultured Christensenellaceae bacterium | reverse complement strand
CTTGGGTCAAAGTCTGACGGATGTTCTGCAAAATGCTTTCTGATAGAACCTGTCATGGCAAGACGCAAGTCTGAATCTATGTTTATCTTACAAACCGCACTTTTTGCCGTCTGACGCAACATATCTTCGGGAACACCTTGAGCGCCGGGCATACTGCCGCCGAATTTGTTTATCATCTCTACAAACTCCGGAATAACAGAAGATGCACCGTGCAACACTATCGGAAATTCGGGAAGAATTTTTGTGATTTCTTCTAATATGTCAAAACGAAGTGTAGGTTCTTCCGTAAATTTAAAAGCGCCATGGCTTGTGCCGATTGCAATTGCCAAGCTGTCTACGCCTGTTTTTGTTGCAAATTCGTACACTTCTTCCGGACGTGTATAAGAAGAATCTTCGGCGGAAACTTGAATGTCGTCTTCAACACCTGCCAAACGGCCAAGTTCACCCTCAACAACCACGCCACGATCGTGAGCATACTCAACAACTTTACGAGTAAGCTTTATATTTTCCTCGAAAGGCAGATGAGAACCATCTATCATAACGGATGTGAAACCACTTTCAATACATGAAACGCACGTTTCATAGCTGTCACCGTGGTCTAAGTGTAGGCAAATCGGAAGGCCTGTGTCTTCGAGTGCCGCTTCTACCAATTTCCTCAAGTAAATTGGGTTCGCATAATTACGTGCACCCTTTGAAACTTGAAGAATAAGAGGTGAATTAAGCTCTGCCGCAGCTTCTGTAATACCTTGGATAATTTCCATGTTATTTACATTGAAAGCTCCGATAGCATAGCCGCCCGCATAGGCTTTTTTAAACATTTCGGTTGTTGTAACTAATGGCATATAAAAATCCTCCTAAAATATTGTTCATTATTACACAAATACAGTATACTATATTTATACAAAAAAAGACAACTAAATAGTCTTTAAAACGAGAAAAAAATTTCAACATAACCTTATTATATTATTTTTTTAATTAGAATATGAACAAAGTGTTAAAAATTTTAAAAAATGGTTTAAAATACGCTTGTAACATTGGAAAGATTTAGCCTTTAATGATATAATCATCATATGTTTGGCTATATCGTGCCGTTTGTGTGTGAAATGAAAGTACACGAGTATGAAACTTTTTCCGCATACTATTGTGGGCTTTGCAAAGAACTCAAACGTGCTTATAAAAAAAGCATAGCGTTAAACTACGATTGCACATTTTTGTATATTCTGGCAGACAGCCTATCCGGCGAAATGCCAAACGCACAAGTATGCAAATGTTTTTTGCACCCAATAAGAAAACGGGTTGAAGTCAGTGGAAAAGGCCTTTCTTATGCGGCCGACATAAACATACTTATGGCGTATTCAAAAATTGCGGACGATTATTTAGACGGTGGCAAGAAACTTTCTTCGTTTCTGCGGTTGGCAATGTTTAAACGTGCCTATAAAAAAGCCGCCGCTCGTGTGCCCGAAATTGCAAAGTTGGCAAAAGACATGGCCGACGAGTTGCACGTTCTTGAAGAAAACAACAGCGCCAACACAGACGCATTAGCGCACACATACGCCTGTTTATTCGGCAAGGTGGCAGAGGGCATCAACCCCCTTTATTCGCACATTCTATACGACTTAGGCTATCACCTCGGCAGGTGGGTCTATCTGATAGATGCGTATGACGACATAGAAAAAGACAAAAAAAACGGCGAGTACAACGTTTTTGTAAATAAATATGGCGATAAAAGCAAAGAAGAGATTCGCAAAGAAGTTGAGTTTACTTTGCACTACACGCTCTCACAGGCGTCAAAGGCAATAGATAGATTAGAGTTTACTCATAATGGAGCCATTTTGAAAAACATTGTCAAACTCGGCTTAAGAGAACAAACAAAAAAAATACTTTCCGAAGGGAAAACGGATGAACCCATACGAGATTTTAGGCGTTACTAAAGACGCCACAGACGACGAGATCAAAGCGAAATACCGGAAGTTGGTTAAAAAATACCACCCGGACAGGTATGAACACGGCAGTAAGGCACAAGCAGACGCAACCGAAAAGCTAAAACAGGTTAATGCCGCATACGACATGGTAATAAAAATAAAAGAAGGCAATTTCAACTGGAGTGGCTCTCCGCAGTTTGCTAATATTCGTGCCGCCATTCAGAGGGGCGCCGTAAACGAGGCCGAGAGTATGCTGACACGTATGACAGAACGCCCGGCCGAATGGCATTATTTAATGGGCATAGTTTTGTTAAGGCGGGGTTGGTATGACGGTGCCGTCGGACATTTCAGGACGGCCAACCAAATGGATCCTTCAAACAAAGAATATGAACAAGCGTTGCATTCTATGACGCAATCGGCAGGTATGTACGCCAATTTCGGCGACGACGACGAGCGAACGGTCAACTTAAACAGCCCACTTTGCAGGATTTGCGGTTGCGTGGCCTGCTTAGCTTGTTGCGGAAGCAACTATTTCTGCCCATGGATATGTTGTTGCTGATTTTTGTATAGCGACGGCAGTTTTTTACTTATCTTAATTAAAAAGGCAAAACAATGGTATATAACAAGACAAAACAAAACAAAGGCATCTTAGCCATAATGTTTTTGGTTCTGACACTTTTAATTCTATACATAGCAAACCTGTTCCCCGCAACAAGAGTTCCGCTATATTTTGTTTGTTCGATTTTCATTATGGGTATAATGTTTGAACAAATGATAGGAGTGGCAATAATAGGGTTCATTTCGGTTGCTTGCATAGGATACTTAATACTACCCGACAAAAGCGGCATATTGCCCTACCTTTTGTTTTTCGGGCACTACGGAATATTTAAGTATTTCATAGAATGCGGAAATGGCGGTTTTTTTGCCTGGGTGCTGAAAATGCTGTATTTCAACGTCTGTATGATACTTATTTATTTCTTTGACGGCGGCTTTTTAAGCATACAATTCACCGAAAACTTTACAATGTGGGTTGCCATACTTGTCGCACAAGGCAGTTTCATTCTGTACGATTGGCTTTTTGGAAAACTATCGGTTTTTTACTACGCCGTACTGAGAAACAGATTATTAGAAAACGCAAGGGGATAAGAAAATATGGATCAAGCTATATACGAAGCACTTGCATACGCATTACGCTATTGGTTTATTTTCATAACACTCGCCATACTAATAGCGGTTATCTACATATCTTACAAAGAATATAACGAAAAAAAATATGTTAAAGGCACCATGCAAAATTATTTAGGCTACTTAGAAATCATCGGTGGCCCTGATGATTTCATTGGTGACCGTTTCGGAATACGCAAAAAAAACATTATCGGTAGTTCAAAAAAGGCAGACATAATTTTGCCGGACTACTCTGTTCTTAAAACCCATGCCCTGCTATACATGGAAGGAGACAACCTGATTTTATCTCCGACGGCACAAGAAGGAACGGCTGTAAACGGCAGAAAAGTTTCTAAGCGTCGGATTTTGCGAACAGGTGACACTGTTTTAATAGGCGACATAGAATTTGTGGTATATATAAAAAGGACAAGGTTAAAATATGATAGTTAGAAAATACGGCGCGGGAATAATACTGACCATGATGACAATGTTTTTGTTGTCGGCTTTTTTGCTTTTA
>CAYJNC010000222.1:0-3637 GCA_964371185.1 uncultured Christensenellaceae bacterium | reverse complement strand
CAAGGAAAATTGCAGACTATATCGGAAAGAAGACGGGCGAAACTTGCTTAAACAACATTTGGGTGCATGACGGAGAAAAAGAAATTCCCATAGACACTTTGGCACCAAGGTTGCGCCTGATAGATTCTTTAGACAAAATTTTAGCAGAGAAAATGGACTCTAAATATCATATAGACAGTTTGGAATCGAAATTATTCGGAATTGGCAGCGAAGCTTTTGTTAGCGGATCCCACGAGTTCTACATGGGTTATGCAGGAAAAAGAGACGATGTTTATGTAACCTTAGACACAGGGCATTTTCACCCTACAGAAGTTGTTTCTGCAAAGATAGGTGCTATGCTTCCTTTCGTACCCGGCTTATTGCTCCATGTTAGCCGTCCCGTAAGGTGGGACAGCGACCATGTGGTTTCATTTGATGACGAAACAAGAAGGTTGATGCAAGAAGTAGTGCTTACAAATGCATTGTCTAAATCATATATAGCAACAGACTTTTTCGACGCATCAATTAATAGAATAATGGCATGGGTTATAGGCGTTAGAAACACTAAAAAGGCTCTTTTAGAAGCGCTCTTGTTGCCGGTAGATAAATTAAAAGATCTTGAAGAAAAAGGCGATAATTCTGCACGGTTTGCAATGCGAGAAGAACTGAAAACAATGCCATTAGGTGCGGTTTGGGATTATTATTGTGAGAAAAATAATATGCCTACCGACATGAAATATATTGAAGAAGTAAGAACGTATGAAAAAGAAGTTTTAAGCAAAAGGTAATAATGAGCTAAGTCTTAATCAGAAAGTGAATAGAATATTAAAATATTACTCAAATACATTAATGTTTAAACATATAATGCATTGAGTAATATTAATATATGTGATATTATTTCAGTATGTAAATAAATTCAATTGAAGGGAATAGTTATTATGAGTAGAATGTTAGCTTTCGATTTTGGGGCATCAAGCGGTCGTGCTATGCTTGCAAAATATGTAGATGGTAGGATTGAAATGAAAGAGATACACAGATTTACAAATGATCCCGTTATTGTAAGGGGTACAATGTATTGGGATATTTTAAGGCTAATGTACGAAATTAAGAAGGGAATTACGGCTGCGGTTATCGACGGTGGTTTTGACTATATAGGTATAGATACTTGGGGCGTAGATTTCGGTTTAATAGACCAAGACGGGCAAATTATGAGTAATCCGGTTCATTACAGAGACAAGAGAACAGATGACTATTTAAATTTTCAACTGCCTAAAGAGGAAGTTTATGATATAACCGGTCTGCAAAACATGCAAATTAATACGCTACATCAGTTAGATTCTATTGTTAAAAGCAGGTTAGATACTTTAAAACAAGCAAAGAAAATGTTGTTTATTCCCGATTTATTAAACTATTTGCTGACGGGTGAAATGAAGGCGGAGTATACAATTGCGTCTACCTCGCAGTTATTAAATGCAAAAGATCGCAATTGGGACTTGTCTCTTATAAGGAAAGCAGGAATTCCCGAACACTTACTGTGCGAAATTTGCGCTCCGGGAACAATTTGCGGAGTTTTGGACGAAGAAATACAACAAGAGCTATCCGCACCACCGGCAAAAGTTGTATGTATTGCATCTCATGATACCGCATCTGCGGTTGCAAGCGTACCAACACACGAAAAAGATTTTATCTATATAAGTTGCGGAACTTGGAGTTTGATCGGAACGGAAGTAGATGAGCCTATTATCACTAAAAAAGCATTCGATCATAACTTTACAAACGAAGGCGGAGTTGAAGGGAAAATAAGATTCTTAAAGAATATTATGGGAACATGGCTCATTCAAGAATCAAGAAGGCAGTGGATAAGAGAAGGCAAAGAGTTTGGTTTTGGTGAACTCGAAAGCATGGCAAAGGAATGTGAAGAAGTAGGCGCATATATAGATGTAGACAATCCAAACTTTATCAAACCCGGCAATATACCGATGAAAGTACGCGAGTATTGTGAGAATACAGGCCAGAAAGTTCCTCAAAGCCCGGGCGAAATAATACGGTGCATAGACGAGAGTTTAGCTTTGAAATTTGCTTATGCAATTAAATGTATTGAAGATTGTACCGGTAAAGAATATAAAACAATAAACATAGTTGGCGGCGGAGCGCAAAGTGCGTTATTGTGCCGGATGACTGCAAATGCAACCGGTAAAACGGTAATAGCCGGGCCTTTTGAGGCGACTGTACTCGGCAATATCGGAATACAATTAATGGCAGGGGGAGAGCTTTCAAACGTGCAAGAAATACGTGAAGCAGTCATAAAATCTTCCGAATTAAAAGAATTTGCCCCACAAGACACACAAAAGTGGGCTGAGGCATATGAGAAATTTATTAAAATAGTTAATTAGCACAAAATGTTGGGCTCAGTAATGAAAATTTAAGGAGAATACAGATGGACACTAATCAGATAATAGAACAACTTAATGTAGAAGACAAAGCGGCACGTTTGAATGCCCTCAGAGAGATTCGCAAGCAAATAGATTCGGGAGAGCACAGTGTGCCAAAGAGGGGCAAAGACACCAATAACCATGTTCATACTTGTTATTCGTTTTCTGCATATTCGCCGACTGCGGCAGTGTACAAGGCATATATGAGCGGATTGATAACCGTAGGTATAGTTGACCACGATTCGATCTCGGGAGCACGTGAATTTATCGAAGCAGGAGAAATACTCGGTATTACAACGACGGTAGGCGCAGAAGTTAGGGTTTCTTTTGCAGACACTCCGCTTGCGGGAAAAACAATAAACAACCCGGACGAGCCTACGGTGGCATACATTGCACTACACGGAGTTCCTCATAATAAAATAGACGAACTTGATATTTTGCTAAAGGGAATTAGAGAGAAAAGAAATGAAAGAAATATAGAGCAAATTAAAAAGCTTAATGAAATACTAAAACCTTATGACATAGAATTAGACTTTTATGCAGATGTTGTGCCTGTTTCAATGCACAATGAAGGTGGAAGTATTACAGAGCGGCACATATTGTTTGCATTGACAAAAAAACTTATCGATGTATATGGAAAAGGGCAAAAACTTATAGATTTCATAGAAAATGGCATGAAAATTCCGGTTGTCGGAAAAGTTAGAGAAATGCTTCTAAACACTGAATTTTATGCTTACGAATACGATGTGTTAAACGTTTTGAAATCCGAATTGGTTCCGAAATTTTTCATTGCAGCAGGCGCAGATTCTTTGCCGGTTAAAGATGTTGTGAAAAGTATACGCGAGATGGGTATTATACCGACGTATTGCTACTTAGGAGACGTTGGCGAGTCGCCGACCGGTGACAAAAAGGCACAAAAATTTGAAGACGATTACTTAGACGAATTATTTCCCTTAGTTGTAGATCTTGGTTTTGAGGCAATTGCTTTCATGCCTTCACGAAACACAACAGAACAATTAAAAAGAGTTATGAGCTTGTGCAAAAAATATGAATTCATAGAGATATCGGGCGAAGACATAAACCAACCGAGGCAAAACTTCGTGTGCGAAAGGCTAAGAGATCCTTTGTTTGCACATCTTGCAGAAAGCACGTGGGCGTTGGTAGGGCATGAATATTCCGCAACCAACGAACTTCAGAATGGCATATATTCCGATAAGACAAAGAAA
>CAYJNC010000221.1:0-3656 GCA_964371185.1 uncultured Christensenellaceae bacterium | reverse complement strand
CCGGGGGGTTGCACTTGCGGCGCAGGGTCTCCGACCGGTTCAACACCGCCTTCCGGGGCAGGATCCCCGATTGGTTCAACGCCGCCTATCGGCGGATCTATATTTTCGCTATTATTAGTATCGCCACCCAAACTTACAGAAAGTTGTAGGCATACAAGTGCCGTCACCACTAAAACTATTATTAGGTTTCGTTTTAGTTTTTTAATTCTCTTTAATCTGTTCGTTTTCTGCCTTTTCATAATCTTCTCCAAGCATTTGCAAATCTAACCATCTAAAAAACAGTCTTACTTCATTCGTTTTTGGGAATCTCGGTAATTTCATGGTAATTTTGCAAGAGTCCTACGGAAATCTCACCGCAATATGTCGGCATACATCAAAACCGCTCGTGTGCAATATACTAATTTTATTAATATAACAAACACACAGGCCCTAATTTACTCATAAAACTATGGTTAAACAAATTGCCTCACAATATAAATTTATTTTTGGCAACGCCCTTCCAAGTTATATATGATTTCGATATAAACCCTTCAGAATATTCATATTCAATTTGTATGGGTACCCTGACGCAAACATTTACAAGCACACCAACAAAGATATAAATATACACAACTATTAAATTTTGTTAAAAAATAACTTATGATTCATTAAACATTTATATATTGCATTGGAAACACCTCATCTTTCCGCACATGCCAAACTCTCTGCTTACTACTGACCGCTCGGAAATCTAAAGTGATAATTTGAAACGTAATTTTTGCGCTATGCACATGGTACTTTCATACACTATTAATGCCAAAGTCTAATGTCAGGTTTCTAATACAGCCGACCCCTATTTCATATATAAAACCAATACTATCTATTGAAACAGAAAACTCGGAAAATAGATAACATATTTTTCCATAAATGGTTATGCTGTCAAAAAATGAGCCGTTTTATTGCCCTTAACAGACCATTCTTTCTTCATTTTCAAACGACAGAACAAATTGACTGCGACTCAAAATGGGTTATAGACGTTGCCATCGTGCAATTTTCAAAACATATCAGCAATGTTTGGTTTTAACAACTCGGGCGAACTCGAAAGGACCTCCCGATCAGACGGATCTGTTTGCCGATGTACTTTAACTCGTTTCAGCCGAAAAAATTCGTGAGTAATCTTTAGAACTACTCGAAACATTATCTGACAAACAGCGGATTTGTATACACTGCCATTCGTAATATTCAAGCTAAAAAACCCATCGGAAACGTTTTTTCATTCAAATACGCTACCCATGAATCTAACTGAAAGAAATCATGTGTTCCGGCTACCGCTGTTTCTTTTATTATGAACTCATATTTTTAAAACTATTAAGCAGTAGCGAAAAAAACGGCTACTGCTTTTTTGTATGCGTACACGGCCTATTCTCCCCATTCTTTTCCTTTTTCCCATTCTACCTTTACTTCGGTGTCATTGTTTTCTTCGCCGTCTTTTTTATCCGACCAACCAAAATTTTTCATTGCAAATATGTCACCGCTGTTTCCTCGTGCTATCATTCTTTTTTCGTAAGCATTTTCCACTTTCAACCGTACCATCATGACGCCCGGTTTGTTTTTTTTCTTATCCAAGAACTCCATAAGCGCCTCTCTACTCATGTTAACCGCAATTGCAAGCCCTGTCACAGTAATGGGTTCTGAATTTTCTTCGCAATTAGAAAAATACAAATTTGCATTTTTCTCCCACTCCGAAAAAGACCGTCCGGCAATATTTTTTATCATCTAAATGCCCCCTCGCTTTTATAATACTATTTACAGTTTATTGCATAGAATTTTCGCTAATGCACGAGCCCCCAAAAAACCTGCCGCATGTTTTTTATATAATGTATCTTTGTTTTGCCAGCGCATATTTTTTTACCACCCTATTTCTCATATGATAAATAGTACGCTCGTCTATGTCTAACAGAAACGCAATTTCTATCATATGTATTCTTTTAACATATCGGCTATAAACAAACTCATTTTCCGCAACCGACAATTCCGCCAAATCTATTATTTCCTTAATAACTTTCCTCTCTTCTTCTAACCGCTTAATCTTTTGCACATAATTATTCATTTGTTCGGAATAATTTTCTATAAGCACCTTGACCGCAGTGTAGACCGGATTTCCCACATCATAAGAAATTCCTTGTTTATCTATCCGAGAGCCTTTTAACAAACCGTTGTAGAACTCTTCTTTCCTGTTTAAGATCGACAATATCTCTTTTTCACATACATTAATTTCGCCAAGGATTTCGCCGTACCTATATAAGTCTCTTTCTTTTTCACTCATAGCACTATTATCCCCTTTTTTTATTCGCTTATCTTTTTACTGACCTGTATTCTTTTAACTCTGTTTCTTACTGTTCAATTTCTTCCCCTGTCTTCTGTTGCCTGTTTTCTTTCTTTTTGTCGGTGTAATCTTTTTCTTCTAACCACTGAAAAAAACCTCCTGCATGTGCGCAAAATTCCCTGACCCATTTTTCCGCAACTATTTCAACATTGTGCTTCGAGAAAGTTTCTTCTACCTCTCTTTTTGTTTTTTCCTCAATAAAATCGAAAAATTCTTCTGCGTACGTATTGGCAAATTCATACACATCTTTTGTTAACGACCATTCTACCTCAATGATATCCCGACACAAAAAACTGCAAAACAAGTTATCGTGGCCGACAACACTCTCTTCCTCAGTAACCCGCCTTCCACACAAACAACACAAAACTTCGTCGGTAGGTTCATCACTTTCATACTCCTGCTTCTTATCGGCAACCGGCTCAATCATAACTATATCCCTCCTTATAGTATTGTATTTCCGTCATAATACACCACCGTCTAAAAATTACCTACTTACGTTAAACCATTCTACTTTCCTCTTCTGCTACGCATAGCCCCATTTTCATACTCAACTCTTTTTAATAGCCAAAACAACTTGATAGTAATGTATTAAAACAGCCACTTAATCTATCAAATAGCAATTTCAATCGAATGTAATGCGGTGTATTTCCGTCATTTATATGTTAGTGTATTTCCGTCATTTTGTCAAGTGTGTCCTTATTGCAAAAGAAAACAATACTATGATACAATAACATTGTCGGAAATACCGACATTTAAGCGAGTAAAGGAGTTCCATTTGGAAATAGGAAAAAACATCAAAAAAATACGCAACATACGAGGCCTAACGCAAGGCGAGTTGGCAAAAAAGGCACATATTTCGCGTTCATACATAGGAGACATCGAGGGTGGGCGTTATAACCCCAGTTTTCGCACGCTCATCGCCCTTGCCGCCGCATTAAAAGTAGACATCGCCAGTTTTATAGACGGTTCGCCTTTAATAGAGCGTCACCCCGACGATTTAGCTCAGGATCGGATTCGTGAAAAAGCCTATGCAGATGCCATAGATTCGCTCAGCAAAAGAAAAGAAATTTGTATACTCATAGAAGCGGCTAATCTATCGACAAAAAAAGATGTTTTGCGTGCCATTAAATTCTTGGAAGCCTTAAACGAAGTGAACTAAAAAATATTTCATCATTTATTCACACTTATATCATAGTTATTTCATATTTATATTGTATTCTTATTTCAGTACTTAACAAGTACGAAATGCATAGTTAAGAAGATTTTTCCATCAGTGTAAGAAGAATCTTAA
>CAYJNC010000220.1:0-3663 GCA_964371185.1 uncultured Christensenellaceae bacterium | reverse complement strand
CTAAAGAACTTGAAAAAGAAGGAATTTCTTGTGAAGTTATAGACTTAATTTCTCTTCTTCCGCTTGACTATGACACCGTAATGAAATCTATTGCCAAAACAAACCGTGTGGTTGTTTGCCAAGAAGCCAATTTGCGTGGTGGCATGGCAGGCGACATTGTTGCCGAAATAATAGACAGAGGGTTTGACTTGTTAGATGCACCGCCTGTTCGTGTGGGAGCGCTTAATGTACCTATGCCATACAACAAGGGGCTTGAAGATTTGTGCATTCCCGATGAAAGCAAAATAAAAGCTGCGGTTTACAAAGTTTTAGACGACAAATAAAGCGGAGGGGAAAATGCAATGGCAAGAAAGATGACTTTGCCTAAAATAGGCGTAAATATGACAGAGGCTGTTATTGCCAAGTGGTTGGTTTCCGAGGGAGACACAATTTCCGATGGGGACCCTATAATTGAGGCAGAAACAGATAAATCTACACAAGAAATTTATGCAACCGAAGGCGGTATTGTTGCAAAATTATTGGTTGAAGAAGGCGAAACCGTAGAGTGTTATGCAGACATCATGGTGCTTGTTGAAAGTGGTGAAACGTATGTAGAAAGCGAAGAACCGCAAAAAGAAGAAATAAAAGAACCGCAAAAAGAAGTTGAAAAAGTTGTTGTAAAAGAAGTGCAAAAAACAGAAGTTACAACGGTTAATGAAGGAAGCAAACGTATTAGGATTTCGCCGCTTGCAAAGAAGGTTGCAAAAGAAAAAGGCATTAATTATGCCAACGTTTCGCCGGCAACGCCTTTAGCACGCATAGTGTTAAAAGACGTGCTAAAATATATTGAAAGAAGTGCAAACGTTTCTACCGACGAAAACTTAGAAGTGCTTAAGATGAGCGCAACAAGGAAGGTTATAGCGGCACGTATGACTCAAAGTACACAAGAAAAACCTTGTGTTGGGCTTACAACAACGGTTGATGCTACCGCAATTCTTAATTTGCGCAAAAAATATAAGGAAAAGGGCATAAAAATAAGTTTCGATGCAATCTTAGCAAAAATTGCAGGGAAAGCGTTAACAATGCATAGAGATATAAACACAATTCTTGAAGGTGATACCTTGTATGTTAAACGTAATGTAAACGTAGGTGTTGCGGTAGACACGAAAAAAGGATTGATGGTACCGGTTGTTTCCGATGCCGACAAAAAAAACTTGGTAGAAATTTCGCAAAATCTTTCTTCTTTGGTGGAAAAGGCACAAGAAGGCAACCTTTCTGCACAAGATATGAGCGGAGCAACTTTTACAATAACGAATTTAGGCATGTTTGGTGTGGAAGAATTTGCACCGATAATTAATCCGCCCGAATGCTGTATACTTGGTGTAGGTGCGCTTAAAAAAGAATTTGTTCCCGATGAAGAAGACAAACCGATGCTTATAACCACATTCAAGTTGACACTTGTTTTTGACCATCGCATAGTAGATGGTGCACCGGCGGCAAGGTTCTTACAGACGTTAAAAGAATTTGCACAGATGCCCGAATTGCTTATATGACGAGGTAATAATTATGACAACTTACGATGTTATAGTGTTAGGTGGAGGGCCGGGAGGTTATGTTGCCGCTATTAAAGCGGCACTTGCCGGCAAAAAAACGGCGATTGTTGAAAAGGAAAATTTAGGCGGTGTTTGTTTAAATTGGGGTTGCATACCCACAAAATCCCTACTTAGAAACGCAGAAATAATTCGTGATCTTTCGGAAGGCGAAAAATATGGGTTTTCGGTAGGAGAAATTAAGGCAGACTATTCTGTTGCGCAAAAACGCAGTAGGGAAGTTAGCGCTAAGTTGGTTCGCGGTATAGACTATCTTATGAAAAAAAATAGAATAACTGTTATTAAAGATACAGCTTGTTTTGCTGGTAAAAAGGAAATACTGCTTGCTTCAACGAACGAAAAGATATACGCAAAAAATGTTATTGTAGCAACGGGAAGTAGGCCGTTTAAGTTGCCCATGCTTGATTATTCTATGCAAAATGTGTTAGACTCAAAAAAAGCGTTGCAGTTAAACAAAGTGCCAAAGAGCATAATAATTGTAGGTGCGGGTGCCATAGGCACCGAGTTTGCAACCGTGTTTAATGCCTATGGCGCAAAGGTTTATTTGGTGGAAATGTTGCCGAATGTTTTGCCTAACGAAGACGAAGAAGTTTCAGAAATTGCGAAAAATGAATATATTAAAAATGGTATTGAGGTATACGTTAAAACTACGCTGGTGAAAGTTTCAAACGATGGTAAAAACATTGAAGCGCAGTTTGAAAAAGATGGAAAAATTTTTACTTTGCAAAGCGAATATATTTTGGCGGCAACGGGCATTGTGCCTAATGTTGAAGAATTGAAATTGGCGGCAACCGGTGTTAAAACAACAGAAAGAGGGTATATTAAAACAGATGCAAGCATGTGCACAGATGTGTTGGGGGTATATGCCATTGGCGATGTCACGGGAAAAATGGCATTGGCGCACGTTGCGAGCGCACAGGGAAGTTTGGCAATAAAAGATATTTGCGGACAACATACAAATAAAATAAATTATGATAATGTTCCAAAATGCACATATTCTCTTCCGGAGGTTGCAAGTGCCGGGCTTAGCGAAAAAAAAGCGAAAGAAAAAAATTATGATGTCGGCAGTGCTATATTCCCACTTTCCGCAAATGGCAAAGCAATTTCTTATGGGGACGATACCGGTTTTGT
Organism: uncultured Christensenellaceae bacterium; assembly: GCA_964371185.1. Lineage (GTDB taxonomy): Bacteria > Bacillota > Clostridia > Christensenellales > Christensenellaceae > CAYJNC01. The sequence goes on along the minus strand of CAYJNC010000220.1, from coordinate 943 downwards.
TAAAGTGGTTTATGACAAAAAATATGGGCAACTTTTGGGTGTACATATGGTTGGTATTCACGTTACCGAAATGATTGGCGGAATTGTAGGGTATTTAGGCCTTGAAATGACGGTTGAAGAAATGGCAGAAGTTATATATCCACACCCAACTGTAAGCGAGGCGCTTATGGAGGCGGCTCATGTTGCGAACGGAGAACCGGTTCATATTTAATTTTTGAGGAGGTTGATTTATATGCAATATAAATTTGCAAGTGCGGATTTTACTTTTCCGTTAGTAGAGCATGACAACGTAATTAAGTTAGTAGGCCTGCTTGGGTTTGACGGTATAGACATCGGATTATTTGAAAACAGAGGGCATTTGCAACCTTCATCTGTTTTAGATAATGCACAAAAAAACGGCGCGGAGCTTTTTTGCAAAACGGCAAACGAAGGGATAGAAGTGGCAGATGTTTTTTTGCAAACGGATACGGATTTTGCTAAAAAGGCAATAAACCACCCAAACGAGAAGGTTCGTAAAGAGGTCAGAGAAATGTTTTTGCGAACAATTGAATTTGCGATTGCTTGCAAAAGCAAACATATTACCTGCCTGCCGGGAGTTCACTTTGAACAAGAAGATTACGAAACATCTTTTGAACGTGCAAAAGAAGAGCTTATGTGGAGGGTGCAAAAAGCAAAGGAAGTGGGGCTTGTTTTTGGCACGGAGGCACATACCGGTGCGGTTGCAGACTCGCCACAGAAGGCAAAAAGATTAGTAGAAGAGGTTGATGGCCTTACGCTAACGCTTGACTATACCCATTTCACCATAGAGGGGATACCCGATAGCGAAGTAGAACCTCTTATTAAATATGCATCGCATTTTCATGCAAGGGGTGCGGCGAAAGGTTTGTTGCAGACGGTTGTTTCGGAAAACACAATAGACTATGCAAGAATTATTGCAGCTATG
>CAYJNC010000219.1:0-3678 GCA_964371185.1 uncultured Christensenellaceae bacterium | reverse complement strand
GGATATCACGAATAGAGCACCGCCTTAAGCAATATGACATAGTCAGGATAGACCATTTCAGAGGCTTAGAATCATACTTTTCAATCCCGGAAGGTAAGATGCCAAAAGACGGCAAATGGGAAAAAGGCCCGGGTAAGGCGCTAATAGACGCATTGAAAAACAAGTTTCATAATCTGCCTGTAATAGCCGAAGATTTGGGTTTTTTAACACCCGAGGTGTACGATTTATTGGCATATTCGGGTTTTGCGGGAACAAAGGTTTTGCATTTTGGTTTTTCGGAAGAAAACAGCACCTACATGCCGCATAACTTTAAAAACCATTGTGTTTGCTATACGGGAACGCATGACAACAACACGACAAAAGGTTTTTATGCGGAAAGCAGCAAAGAAGAAAAAGAGCGTATGCAACAATACATCGGCGGTGTAACATCAGAAAACATTGCAGACAAACTTATCAAGTTAGGCATGATGAGCGTTGCGGATATTTCTATTATCCCGATGCAAGACATATTAAACTTAGGAAAAATAGCACGCATGAATTACCCTTCTAAAGTCATGGGGAATTGGAAGTGGCGCATGGAAAAAGGAGCATTTACAAAAGAAAAACAAGAGTACTTATGCTTGTTGACTAAGTTATACGGAAGATAAGTATTTTTAAGAATTAAAAAACAAAAAAATAATATTTCGGAGGAAAAGGGAATGAAAATTGATTTTAGTAACATGTTGTCAAAAAATATCGGAGAACACGGAATTACAGAACAAGAAATTGCAATAATAGCAGAGAAAGTACCTACGATACATCGAAATATGAACGAAAAAAAGGGTGAAATGGCTTGGCGTTCACTACCCTACAACCAATCGGAAATTGTAGAAGACATTAAAAACGAAGCAAAAAGAATCAACGAAAATTTCGAAAGTTTTGTAGTTCTTGGCATTGGCGGTAGCGCACTTGGGGCAAAAGCGCTTTTTACAGGTGTTAAGCATTTAAAATACAATGAGCTTTCAAAAGAAAAACGTGGTGGTGCAAGGTTTTATGTGGTAGATAACGTAGACCCTGACGGCATTACGGCATTACTCGACGTTATCGACGTTAAGAAAACTTGTTTCCATGTAATAACAAAAAGCGGAAACACGGTTGAAACTATGTCACAATTTATGATAGTTATGGGAATATTGAAAGAGCAATTAGGAGATAAATTCCAAGACAACATCATACTCACGACAGACAAAGAAAAAGGTATATTAAAGAAAATTTCAAATCAATATAATTTCAAAACCTACACAGTTCCCGATGGTGTCGGCGGAAGATTTTCTGTATTGTGCCCGGTTGGCTTGCTTGCTGCGGCCGTCTTAAACATAGATATAGACGAGTTGTTTGCAGGTGCTAAGGCTATGGACGAGGTTTGCACAAAAGAAGATTTATACGAAAACCCCGCATACATGTATGCTTTGATGATGTGCACGGCAATGTCTAAAAATGCAAATATATCAATCATGATGCCGTACGCAGACGGACTTTTAAACATGGCGGAATGGTATGCACAATTATGGGCAGAATCTTTAGGAAAAAGAGAAGACAACAAAGGAAACAATGTAAGTTGCGGTCAAACTCCCGTTCGTGCACTCGGAGTTACCGACCAACATTCACAAATCCAATTATACACGGAAGGACCTTTTGACAAAGTTGTTGCGTTTATAGGAGTAGAAAACTTCCACAATGTATTAAGCGTGCCGAACGCACCGATAGACATGATGGACGCTACCTACCTTTCGGGTCAAACAATAAACAAATTAATTGCCGCAGAGCTTAAAGCTACAGAGTATGCCGTTACGCAAGCAGGCAAAATGAACATGATGATAACTGTTGAAAAAATGGACGCAAAAGCAATTGGGGAATTGTTCTTTTTCTTTGAAATGGCAACGGCTGCAGCGGGCGAGTTTTTAGAAATCAACGCCTTCGATCAACCGGGTGTTGAAGAAGGAAAAATTGCCACTTTTGCACTTATGGGTAGAGAAGGCTACGAAGAAAAAGCGGCAGAGCTTACCAAAGAAGGAAAAAGCGATAATAACTTTGTGTTTGCGGTATAACCGTAAGCACAAAGCTAAAAGTTAATAAAAACCGGTTACAAAAAGATAAAGAGGAGTTTGTTAATGGGTTATTTAGATAAGTATGTTTTGGAAACAGATGTTTTTTTGTTCAATAATGGGGAAGCGCAGGAAGCCTACGAATTATTCGGTTGCCATGAAATAAAAGAAATTTCGGCACATAGGTTTTGTTTGTGGGCGCCTAACGCAAAAGCGGTCAGCGTTGTCGGAGATTTTAACAACTGGGATTTAGACGCAAACAAAATGGAACACTACAAAAATGGTGTTTGGGTAGCTTTTATTGAAGGCTTAAAAGACGGCGACAACTATAAGTACATGGTGCACGGGTACGACGACAAGTGTGTTTTAAAGATGGACCCGTATTCCTTTCACAACGAAACAAGACCTAAGACGGCATCTAAGGTTTGGAATATAGACGGCTTTGAGTGGAGCGACGGCGCTTACATGAAAAGAAGGCAAAAAAAGAATTTTCAAAAATCAGCTATGTCTATATACGAGCTACACTTAGGTTCTTGGAGAAAAAAAGAAGGTTATGAATTTCCAAGTTACAGAGATGTAGCAGACGAACTTGCAGAATATTTACACTACATGGGTTATACCCATGTAGAATTAATGCCGGTTGCAGAGCACCCTTTTGACGGTTCGTGGGGGTATCAGGTTACCGGGTTTTATGCCATAACATCAAGGTATGGAACGCCGCAAGATTTCATGTATTTTGTTAATAAAATGCACGAAAGAGGCATAGGGGTAATTATGGACTGGGTTCCCGGTCATTTCCCAAAAGACGATCATGGTTTGGCTAATTTTGATGGCACCAGACTTTATGAACATGAAAACGAAATACAAAGAGAACATCCGCAATGGGGAACTTTGTTGTTTAATTATTCACGGCCGGAGGTTCAAAGTTTTCTTGTGTCAAATGCAGTCTACTACATGGAAAAATACCATATAGACGGCCTGAGGGTAGATGCGGTAACCTCTATGTTATACTTAGACTATGCCCGTGACGGTAGGTATATTCCTAATGCGGAAGGCGGAAACATAGATTTTTCTGCGGTAGAATTCTTAAAAAAGGTAAACAGCGTTGTGTTAACCAGATACGCAGGTGCTATCACAATTGCGGAAGAGTCCACTTCCTACCCGATGGTAACACAGCCGCCTAAAAGTGGGGGGCTTGGGTTCACATTCAAGTGGAACATGGGCTTTATGCATGATACCTTAAAATATATGTCTATGGATCATTATTTCAGAAAGTTTGAACACGACAAGATGACATTTTCTCTGTTCTATGCGTTTAGCGAGAATTTCATTTTGGCATATTCGCACGACGAAGTGGTGCACGGCAAGTTTTCAATGGTAGACAAAATGCATGGAGACTATTGGCAAAAATTTGCTTCGTTAAGGGCGCTATACGGCTTTATGTTTGCGCATCCGGGAAAGAAACTTATGTTTATGGGCGACGAATTTGCGCAGTTTATCGAATGGGACGAAAATAAAGAGCTCGATTGGTTTTTGCTCGACTATGATTCCCATTTGGGTATGCAAAAATATGTTAAGAAACTAAACAGCGTGT
>CAYJNC010000218.1:0-3695 GCA_964371185.1 uncultured Christensenellaceae bacterium | reverse complement strand
TCTATGTTTCGCTATTTTATAAAGTGGCGCAAACAAGAAAAATTAAACGTAGAATAAAGGAGTAGAGGGAAAATGAAAGGTATTATTCTTGCCGGAGGATCGGGGACACGTTTATATCCTCTTACCATCATGACAAGCAAACAATTATTGCCGGTATATGACAAGCCGATGATATATTATCCGCTGTCTACACTTATGCTTGCAGGCATTCAAGAGATATTAATTATTTCAACACCGACAGACTTGCCTCGGTTTGAGAATTTATTGGGCGATGGCTCTCAATTCGGGATATCGCTTTCCTACAAGGTTCAACCGTCTCCCGATGGTTTGGCACAAGCGTTCATATTAGGAGAAGAATTTATTGGCGACGAAAGTTGCGCCATGATACTCGGCGACAACATTTTTTACGGAAACGGTTTGTCGGAGCTTATGGCAAAAGCGGTAGAAAACCAAAGGAACGACAGGGCAACGGTTTTCGGTTATTATGTTGACGACCCAGAACGGTTTGGAATTGTAGAGTTTGATAAGGGCGGAAAAGTTTTGTCGGTAGAAGAAAAACCGGCCGTTCCTAAGTCTAACTATGCTATTACCGGGCTTTATTTTTACGACAAAAGGGTTGTCGAATACGCCAAGAATTTAGCACCGAGCGCAAGAGGCGAACTTGAAATTACCGACCTAAACAGAATATATTTAAACGACGGTGATTTAGACGTGCAAATAATGGGACGTGGTTTTGCATGGCTTGACACCGGCACTTTTGATTCCTTAATAGACGCTGCCGAGTTTGTTCGTATGTTGCAAAAAAGACAAGGCATTGTTATGTCGGCACCCGAAGAAATTGCGTATAGAAAAGGTTGGATAAACCAAGAGACGCTTGTTGAAAGCGCAAAAAAATACGGTAAATCGCCATATGGTGCACATCTGAGGGCGGTTGCAGACGGAAAGGTGTTTGACTGATGAGATTTGAAAAAACCGAAATAGATGGTTTGATTGTAATATACCCGGATTGTTTTTCAGACAACAGAGGGTGGTTTATGGAAACATACAGCGAGCAAAAATACAAAGACATGGGCATAGATTGCAAATTTGTGCAAGACAATCAATCTTTTTCTAAGGAAAAAGGCACGTTGAGAGGCTTACATTTTCAGAAAAATCCTATGGCGCAAAGCAAGTTGGTTAGGTGCCCAAGAGGTGCGCTGCTTGACGTGGCGGTAGACATGAGGAAAAATTCGCCCACTTACAAAAAGTGGTTTAGCATAGAGCTAAACGAGGAAAACAAGGTGCAATTGTTTATTCCGCAGGGTTTTATACATGGCTTTGTCACACTTAAAGAAAATACCGAAATTCAATATAAGGTAGACAACGTGTATTCAAAGGAATGCGACAGAAGCGTAAGGTTCGATGATGCGGAAATCGGGGTAAACTGGGGAGTTACAAACCCGATAGTTTCTCAAAAAGACATGAATGCGCCGCTTATTAAAGACAGCGATATCAACTTTTAGAAAGAGAGAGTTTAAAATGAAAATAGCAGTTACCGGCGGTGCCGGTTTTATTGGAAGCAACTTTACCTTCCATATGATAGAAAAATATCCGGAGTATGAAATTGTGGTGTTAGACGCCCTTACCTATGCGGGAAACTTGCAAACCTTAGACAGCGTTAAAGACAATCCGAAGTTTAAGTTTTACAAGGTAGACATAGCAGACAGGGAAAAAGTTTTTGAAATATTTGAAACCGAAAAGTTTGACATGATCGTAAATTTTGCGGCAGAGTCGCACGTAGACAGGTCAATAGAAAACCCCGGTTTGTTCCTTACTTCAAACATCATCGGAACACAGGTTTTGATGGATGCTTGCAGAAAATACGGAATCAAAAGATACCACCAAGTTTCTACCGACGAAGTATACGGAGATCTACCCTTAGACCGCCCGGATCTTTTCTTCACAGAAGAAACACCGTTGCACACTTCTTCTCCCTATTCGGCGTCTAAGGCAAGTGCAGATTTATTAGTGCAGGCATACAACAGGACTTTTGGTTTGCCGACAACTATTTCTCGTTGTTCAAACAACTATGGTCCTTATCATTTCCCGGAAAAACTTATTCCGCTGATTATTTCACGTGCGCTTGCAAACGAAAGCCTACCCGTATACGGAACCGGCGAAAATGTTCGGGATTGGCTTTATGTAATAGACCATTGTGTTGCAATAGACCGCATAATTCACGACGGCAAAGAGGGCGAAGTTTACAACATTGGTGGCCATAACGAACGCACGAATTTAGAAGTTGTTAAAACTATATTAAAAGAATTGGGCAAGCCCGAGAGTCTGATAACTTATGTTACAGACCGTGCCGGCCACGATTTAAGATACGCAATAGACCCGTCTAAGATGATGAAAGAACTTTCATGGGAGCCGACAACCACTTTTGACGAAGGCATTAAGCTAACCATCAAATGGTACCTTGACAACAAGGGCTGGTGGGAAAACATAATAAGCGGTGAATATCAGAATTATTATGAAAAAATGTATGGTGAAAGGTAGTCGTATGAGAGTATTGGTAACGGGGGTTGCCGGGCAATTAGGTTATGACATTGTTGCGCAACTTACAAAAATGGGAATAGAAAACAAGGGCGTAGACATTGCCGATTTCGATTTGACAGACGAAGAAGCGGTTAAAAAAGCTGTTGTTTCGTATGCTCCCACCCACATTGTGCATTGTGCCGCATATACGGCGGTAGACAAGGCGGAAGAAGAAGCGGAGTTGTGCAAACGTGTTAATGTAGACGGAACAAAAAACATTGCGATGGCGGCAAAAGAAATTTTAGCCGAGGTGATGTATTTTTCAACAGACTATGTTTTTGACGGCAATTCTAAACAGACACCGTGGGAAACAGACGACGAGAAAGACCCTCAGAATGTGTATGGGCTTTCTAAGTATTTGGGCGAAGTTGCATTGCAAGAAACGTTGAGCCAACACTATATACTAAGAATAAGCTGGGTTTTCGGGAAAAACGGAAACAACTTTATAAAAACAATGTTAAGGTTGGCCGAAACAAGAAACGAGTTAAGCGTGGTTTGCGATCAGGTAGGTGCGCCTACCTACACCTACGATGTTGCAAAATTAGCATGTGAGATATTACTAAGCAAAAAATATGGTGTGTATCATACGCCAAACTCGGGCGAATGTTCGTGGTATGAATTTGCAAAGCAAATATTTGAATGTGCAAACAAAGACATCAAAGTAAGCCCGATAGAAAGTAAAGATTACCCGGTTGCGGCAAAACGTCCGGCAAATTCAAGGCTTTCTTTAAGATCGTTAGAAGAGGCAGGTTTTTCGCCGTTACCGCATTATAAAGACGCAATGGAAAGATATTTAATTGAAATAGAGGCAACAAAAAAATGATAGACCGAAAAATATCGGTGGTTATACCTTCGTATAATTATGCAAAATTTTTGCCGGAGGCTGTTGCTTGTGTTGCAAGGCAAACATATAAAAACATTGAACTCGTGATAATAGACGATTGTTCTACCGATAACAGCGAGGAAGTTATTATTTCTTTGCAAAAACAATACGAAAATGCCTTTGCCGGAGGTTTTGTTTTTTTAAAAAACAATTCTAACATGGGGGCACACGCAACAATAAACGCAGGAATAAAAATAAGCTCGGGAGAGCTTATTTCTATTTTAAATGCCGACGA
>CAYJNC010000217.1:0-3706 GCA_964371185.1 uncultured Christensenellaceae bacterium | reverse complement strand
ATATTTTAAATTCTCAGCAACCCTGTAGAGAATTATTTTTCAGTATAGCCGCACAAGCAGCCGATACATCTATGTTACAGACATCTCCTAATTCACGCATGGAATCTACCTCGACAATGTTTATGTCTTGGTCTCCGATTGCAACATGAATTTTACTTTTAAGCTCTGCTTCCGCATCGCTTGCAATATATACGCTTAAAACTGTTTTAGCCTCTAACTCTCGCAGTAATTGTTTTAACCCAACCACCTTGTTTTTGGCGTTTTTCAACATTTCACTCATATAAAACACTCCAAAACACGTGCTTAACTATAATACCACTCATATGTTTATGTTGTCAAGTGGTATATCTTCATCAATGTCCACTAATCCTTCACTTTTTTTCACCAAGCTGTCGTACTGCTTCTTTTTACTGAAGGATACGCGCGGCAACCCTTGTACCACTTGGAAAAAGAACCAATTTCTTTCAATCATCTTTGTAATAAGCGGTATTTCTACAAGGTCAAATTTAACCGTCGCCGACATCTTCTTCAAATATTTTGTTGCAAAGTATTTACCTAAAAAGTAACCTGCAATGCCTGTTATCAACACAAAAAGTATGGGTAATAATACAAACATCTGAGCCATAGGCGTCGCAATCGCAGGAACCAACAAAGTCGCAATACCACCGCCAACACCTATAATAAGCCCCAGTGCCTGAATCAAGTCCAGTTTACGGAATGCTTTTTTACAATGATTACACGTAGACATTTGAAGTGTAAGCAATGAACCTACCGGGGAACGCATCTTTTTGCCGATTCCAAAAAACATACCCTTTTCGAACCTCGGTTCCGGATTTGCCATTTCAAAAAAAGCGTAACCGTCTGCTTTTTTAATATCACCCTTACAAAGTTGACATTCCTGACTTTCATGCAAGTCGTCTATATTATTAGGAACTAAAGACAAGGTTGTTTCCCAAGAAGCAGAAGCCTCCTCTTTTTTAGAATCATCTTTTATAGAACCTATATAACAACTCTTGCAGCCTGTTTTATCGTGCAACCATCTGCAAAGGTTAGTGTCTATGATAGGACAATTGACATCTAACTCTCTATCTTTATCGCTCGTCACTGTTACTTCCCTCTCTTTTTAGTAATTAAATCTCTTCTTCCGTTATTTCAGCCTCAATTTGTTCTGCAATTTCTGTGTTTACAACATTAGAAATTACATCAATATTCTTGTAACGTTTCATGCCGGTCCCCGCCGGTATGAGTTTACCGATAATAATATTTTCTTTCAAGCCTAAAAGCGGATCTACCTTGCCTTTTATTGCCGCCTCCGTCAAAACTCTTGTGGTTTCTTGGAAGGAAGCCGCCGACAAGAAACTGTTTGTCGATAATGACGCTTTTGTAATACCAAGCAACACACGAGACGCAGTAGCCGGTTCCTTACCGTCTTTTATCATCTGTTCATTTTCTTTGTCGAACCTAAATATGTCTACCAATTCACCGGGCAACATTGTAGTTTCTCCCGAATCTTCGATTTTACATTTTTTAAGCATCTGACGCACAATTATTTCTAAATGCTTGTCAGAAATTTCAACACCCTGCAAACGATATACAGATTGTACTTCTTTTAGCAAGTATTCTTGCACACCCTTAACACCTTTGATTTTTAATATGTCGTTCGGGTTTACCGGTCCGCCCGTCAAAGCGTCTCCGGCCTCTACGATATCGCCATCAAAAACTTTCATACGTGAGCCGTATGGTATAGCATAAGTTTGCGCTTCGCCCTGGTCGTTTGCCACGATTATTTCACGTTTCTTACGAGTTTCACTAATTGTCGCCTTACCCGCAATTTCCGTAATAATTGCATTTCTTCTTGGTTTTCTCGCCTCGAACAATTCTTCTACACGAGGCAAACCTTGTGTAATATCGTCACCGGCAACTCCGCCCGCATGGAAGGTTCTCATGGTGAGCTGTGTACCCGGCTCTCCGATAGATTGAGCCGCAATTACGCCGACAGCCTCGCCTATGTCTACCGGGTTTCCGGTTGCCATGTTAGCGCCATAACACTTAGCACAAATGCCGTGTTCACTCTTACAGCTAAACACCGAACGTAAAGTAACTTCTGTAATACCCGCATTAACAATCTTTTGAGCTAAATCTGCGGTTATAACTTCGTTGCAACGAACGTAAACATTGCCTGCTTCGTCTATAACGTCTGCCGCCGCATATCTACCCCTTAACCTGTCAACTAACGGTTCAATTATTTCTTTACCGTTCTTTAAATCTGTTGTCGGTACACCTTGAACCTGTTCGCCTAAGTTTTCAAAACAGTCAATTTCTCTGATGATAACATTATGCGAAACGTCTACCAACCTACGTGTCAAATAACCCGAGTCGGCGGTACGCAATGCCGTATCCGCAAGGCCTTTACGTGCACCATGGGAAGAGATGAAGAATTCAAGAACCGTCAACCCTTCACGGAAGTTTGCACGAATAGGTATAGGAATAATCTTACCATTCGGGTCTGCCATCAAGCCACGCATACCGGCAAGCTGACGAATCTGGTTTGTAGAACCCCTCGCACCCGAGTTTGCCATCATGTAGATGGGGTTAAACTTATCTAAACTCTTCATCAAAGCGTCTGTGAGTTTGTTTGTCGTTTGCTCCCAAACTTTGATTGCGTTGTCTTCTTTTTCGGACTCTGTCAGCAGGCCTCTTCTAAACTGTCTGTCTATCTGAATAACCGATTCTTCCGCTTGTGCGATGTATTCTTTTTTAACCTTCGGAATCTTAATGTCTGAAACCGAAACGGTAATCGCACCGATAGTGGAATAGTGGAAACCTTGTTTCTTAATATTGTCTAACACCTGAGAAGTTTTTGTCGGCCCTAACTTCAAGAAGCACAGGTCAACAATTTTTCCGAGTTGTTTTTTGTCTACTAACTGATCAACCTCAAATTTAAGCTTGTTTTCTTCTATGGTTCTGTCCATATAGCCTAAATCTTGCGGAACAGCTTGGTTAAATATTACACGACCGGTTGTGGTTTTGATAATTCCGGTACGCATTTCCCCGTCAACTTCTTTTGTTACACGAATGTTTACCATTGCCTGTAGATCGATGTTGCCGGTGTTGTATGCCAATATAGCTTCATCAGGAGTAGCAAAGCTACTGCCCTCGCCTTTTGCGCCCTCTCGGTGGATGGTTAAGTAGTATGAACCTATAACCATATCCTGAGTCGGAGACACAACCGGGTGGCCGTCCTGAGGTTTTAGTATGTTGTTTGCGGCGAGCATCAAGAACCTTGCTTCTGCTTGTGCTTCAACAGAAAGCGGTACGTGAACGGCCAATTGGTCACCGTCAAAGTCGGCATTGTATGCGGTACAAGCAAGCGGATGAAGCTTTAATGCCCTGCCCTCTACCAATACCGGTTCAAATGCCTGAATGCCGAGTCTGTGAAGTGTTGGAGCACGGTTTAAGAGCACCGGATGCCCTTTGATAACCTCTTCCAAAACATCCCAAACCTCCGGGCGCACTTTTTCTACCATACGCTTTGCGGACTTTATGTTATGGGCATAATTTTCGCCCACAAGTTTTTTCATAACGAAAGGTTTGAACAATTCGAGCGCCATTTCTTTTGGTAACCCGCACTGATACATTTTAAGTTCGGGTCCTACAACGATAACCGAACGTCCCGAATAGTCAACACGTTTACCGAGCAAGTTTT
>CAYJNC010000216.1:2606-3711 GCA_964371185.1 uncultured Christensenellaceae bacterium | reverse complement strand
ATTGCATTCCAAATTCCACCCTGTCTATTGTTAGAGCCGGAAGGTACTCTTCGTCGGCAAAATATAACTTTAATTGTTCTATGCCACGGGTTTTAATATCTTCGACAGATAATATTTCTTGCGTGGCCTCTTCTTCAATTACGTTTAAAGGGTTTTCATATTTAAACGTAACTATGCCGGTGTCGTCAACATTAATTCGTATGTGCTCAGGTTCCCATGTACTCCTAAATGAAGCCTGCTCAAAATCACCCACACCTGCTTGGTTCGTATAATTAAATTCCACATACGGATATGGGATATCATCATAATTGCGTGCGAAATATATGGTATGATAATATTTGCGCTCGTCTACGTTATCGGTATGTAGAAGATGTTCCGGAAGTGAATAGGACTGATACGAAAGTACTGCTTGCATATCTGAAAAACCCATTTTTTCAATAGCTGTTGTCGCTATGTCTATTGCTTCTTCTTCACTCATTTTCAATTTTTCGGTGTCAATATCGCCATATACCGGAAGCCACATAATATGGTTATCTTTCATATTGTCAAATAAAACCTTATAAAAACTATGGTGCGGATCTTCTAAAAAGTTCGCATATTCAAAATATGTGCTCAACCCATTATCTACATCTGTATATATTGCAAAATTATTATTATCAAGCAAATTCAAACTATCAAAATCTACAAGTTCTCTTTGTTCATATATTTCCTCTGCTGTAAGCGCACTTTGATATTCCGATTCTAAATAAGCGATTTGTTTATCTGCTTCTTGAGCATTCTGAAAATCTCCGGCACTTTCAAATGTCGCTTTGTCATTTCTTGCTAAAATTAGCAATTCTTCAACTCTTTCCTTAGTCATTCCACCCGGTTTTGTGTAATAGTCTTCTCCATTGCTAAGCGTCATGGCTATATTTTCAACTTCTTCATCACTAAACTGTTTCGGTGCAACCCTCACAACCGGATAGGCAGATTTTTCCGGCACACTCATTTGTGCATCAATAATAATTTCCATTCCTTTTGCGGCGGTTTCGGTTTGTACCCAATTTATGGCTGAACTATCGCCTTCATCGGTAACTTCCGATATTTCATTATCACTCGAATTATC
>CAYJNC010000216.1:0-2596 GCA_964371185.1 uncultured Christensenellaceae bacterium | reverse complement strand
AAACAATAAAAGTATCTTCGGGCATCTCTTCAACGACTGTTTGTTCGCCCTCAAATCCACTTTCTATTTTATCTACTAAAACTTCTTCATCCTTACTTGTAACTATCTCTTTTTCGGGTGTCGGTTGACAAGCGGTTGTAAAGCAAGTTATACCCACCAACAAAGCTATTATAATTGTCATAACACGAACACTTTTCTTTGTTTTTTTGCTCATAAATATTCCTTCAATCCTTTTCTTTGCAAGATTCTTGTTGCTTGCCAAAGACAACATAAATACAGGTCTACCCATTCTCTTGAACATATAAAGAATTGTGTGCGCATATTCACTCTTCTGTGCGACACTTAAATGTTTTACAACATCACCGTCACAAGCGGACTCTATGTCGTTTCTAATCATAAAATACGCAAACCAAACGACGGGATTAAACCAATAGACACTGCGTAAAATTGCCAGCAATATTAGCATTATATAGTCTTTTCGTTTATAATGATAAAGTTCGTGCATCATCATATATTTTATACGCTCGTCACCGATTCCCGACATAATTTCAAGGGGCATTAGCACACGATTAAACATGAGCGAAGGTGTAGATATCCCAAAATGACAACTCAGTTTAACATTTGATTTTATTTCTAATTCCTGTTTACATTCCTCAAACAACACCCGTAAATGCTCGGTCGGTTGGTATGAGTCACGAATTTTTCTTTTCGTAGCAAAAAATGAATAGACAAAATATCCAAAAGAAATTGCCATACCGCCCATCCAAATCAAAAGCAAAATATCTTCCGTACTAAGTTGTTTTGCGGTCGTTACCTGCGGCACAACATCAGGTTCTGTTTGTTCAATAATTTGTGTGTCGGGCACACTGTAAGTAGGTGCGATTATTTCGGTAGGTTCTTCGGGTTTTACAGGTTCGGGTTCTCTTTGTATTATTTCAACGGTCTGCTCGGTTGGTTCGGAAATGGTAATAAAATGAAATCCGCTGTCGATTGTAAACGGCATCATTAGACGAAGCAAGAGAAGTACCCATACAGCATAATGAACTTTTGGCGACATCTTAAACACCTTCTTGAATGCAACCGTTATGCCAAACACCACCGCTGAATATATGCTTATCTCAAGTAATACATCTAATATATCCATAGCTATTCCTCCGAATTTTGCATAGTGGCGATAAGTTTTGAAAGTTCCTCGTATTCGCCCGGTTTTAAACCGCCTTCACGAATCAGGTTTGCCAGTACAAGCCGTGTACTCTGCTCGGAAAACTTTTCTTTCATATTACGTGTTTCATTATCCACACACTGTTCACGAGTGAAAACGGGTGAATACCTGCGCATACCACTCACCGTATCGAACTTAATAAACCCTGCCGTAGTAAGGCGTTTTAAGTATGTCATATAGGTAGAGTTTTTCCAATCTGCCACATTTTTCATGTTTTCCATAATCTGCGAAAGAAACATCGGACTATTTGACCACAAAGCCTCCATTATCAACCATTCGTTTTTTGTAAGAACCTTATCCATATTAATAACCGCCTTTTGTTTTATGTCTACAATTGTAGATTACAGTGCGCACTTTGTCAATATGATTTTTATGATTAATAATTTATTATACTGCCGTCCATTGCGTTTATTGTTACAAAACTTGCAAATTCGTTTTCAAGGGCCTCACCTTCTTTTGAGTCGTAGTTGATAGTGTATGTCCCGAAAAAATCCCATGCCGGCACCAACATATATTCGCCCGGTTTGTCCTGTTGCAACGCCCTGCTCCAACCAAGTTTCACGGAATTTATGTCAACCGTGACACTTTTTATTTCGCCGCCTTCAACACTTCCATTGTCGTTTACCCAAGAGAATCTGTTTTTCATAGCTTGTTCAAATTTCACCATGACTGTTTCAAAATCCATAAGTGATACATTGTTTATTGCAGGCTCAATATCATACGGATTTTCCCACGTCATACCAACAACCCCCGTTTCGTCAACGCTTACCGTCAACCGCTCGGGGTGCATGGCTCTATGCAGCGGTTCAACGTGATTTTCCACGTCAAAACCGACTCGCTGAGAACCAATTTCAAGCGATGCCTCGTTTTCGTTATAGGTGACGGGCAAACCGTCAACATAGCGTTCACACGTAATCAAATACCCGTGCTCTTCACCCTCTTCGTCTATCGCCGAAAACGTACTGCCGGTGGCGACTTTAATGGGTTTCATGTAGGTAATTCCGGCATTATCAAGAAAATCACGAACAAGTTGCTCTGCCTGTTCTTCAGAAAAGGTTGTGCTTGCATGACTTGACTCAAAATACTCGTTTCCTCCGAGGTAATAGAGATACGATGAATTTAATTGGCTGTTATTGAAAATATTTAACACGGCACTGTTACCGTTTGCAAGTTCCCCTTTAATTTCCAAAGAATTTCCGCTTTCGTCGGGCATTAATTTCCCGTCAGACTGTTGATTTTTGGCGGAATCGTCCAAAGTAAGAAGTGATGTTTCAAGCTCCGAAATACGCTGTTCATACGTCTGCATATTGTTCGCATTATCGGGGTTTGCTTGCAATTCCTTAATTTGGATAAGTTCCGTTTCAATTTCAGATT
>CAYJNC010000215.1:0-3723 GCA_964371185.1 uncultured Christensenellaceae bacterium | reverse complement strand
CCTTCAAGTGCCGCCGCACCCGAGTTTATCAGGTGAATTATACCATTCTTTGCATGCCCTTGCGGTTCTTTGCCCGTTACTCGTTTTATCGCATCGGGGCTCCAATACGTTCTTACATCCGCAAATATTCCGGGAGTATTTGTCAACAAATGCTCAAACAGCATAGACATTGCATTTAAGGTGGCGTTTTCCGTTGCTACCACACCCGCCTCACGAATTCCGTTCCAATCAAACTGCGAACTCATAATTGCTTCTAAAAAATCAAAGTTCGGTTTATAATCCGTCCACTGTCTTTGTCCCTGTACACCGGCGGCTATTGCATTATGGCCGCAACTTTCTTCAATGAAGCCCATCTCGGCCAATTTTTCGTTGCCATACATGAGGTCTCTGACTATCAAGCAACACTTAACGCAAAACTCCCACTGTTCGTCTTTTTGCTCACGAGTAAACTGCCTTTCTTTCGGGTTCTTGTCAATGCCTTCCACGCAGTTATCACCAACCCACTTCATAGCCTTTTCAAGTTCTTCTTTGTCATAAATTTCAAGGTCTATCCTACGCAAAATTTCGGTCTCATCAACAGATTCGCTCCTCATTGCAAAATAATCTTGCATTAAGTCTTGATCAAGTATAGAGCCCGCAATACCCATACACATAGAACCTATTTGCAAATAACTGTTCCCCTTCATGAGTTTAACCGCAAGTGCCGCCCTTGCAAAACGCAAAATTTCTTTCTCTACGTCTGCGGGAATTTCCGTGTCATCCGAATCCTGAACGTCCCTACCATAAATAGAAAACGCAGGCAAACCTTTTTGCGCATGTGCCGACATAACCGCCGCTAAGAACACCGCACCCGGTCTTTCTGTGCCGTTAAAACCCCAAACAGCCTTAATAGTCTGCGGATCCATATCCATAACCTCTGTTCCGTAGCACCAACAAGGCGAAACCGTAAGCGTAATTTCAACATTTTGTTTCGCAAATTTATTTTGGCATCTTACCGCCTCGGCAACTCCGCCGATAGTCGTATCCGCCACCACTACCTCAATTGGCGAACCGTCGGGGTATCTGACACTTTTTTCAAGCATATCTTTTACAGCAAGTGCCATGTTCATTGTTTGTGTTTCTAAACTCTCTCTAATGCCATTTCTTCTTCCGTCGATAGTCGGCCTAATACCCAATTTTGGATAATCTATACAATTCTTATTCATTCATTTTACCTCTGCTATTTTACATTTTTTATATAGTTTACACTACCATAAATTCAACCTGCATACAATATTTATTTGGATAAATTTTATTTGTTTGACACCTCAATTTTTATTTGATAAGATTTAAATATATACAGTGTTCGGAGGTGCCTTTTGAACAAACTCAGGAGACCCAAAAAAGGATTCACTTTAATAGAACTGATTATTGTTATAGCCATATTAGCAATTTTAGCCGCCTTGCTGATTCCTAACATGATGGCTTATATAGAAGAAGCAAAAGAAGTGAGCGACCTTCAATTAGCCTCTAACATTGTTCGTGCGGCAACATATTCTATTGCCAATCAATCAAACGACATTCCAACCGGCTATTACATAGAAATATTATGGGTTACGGGAGAAGAATCTATCGGTTATGCCGCTTACGGAGACGTTATCGTCAGATACGGGGTAGGCACAAGCAGATATTCTATTTTCAATTCGGGCGATGCCTCCGACAACGTTCCTGCACTCACCTCCTCTGTCGCAAGCATCGAAAAATTTGCAACCGAACTGCTTACCATATTGGGCGCAGAGGAAATTACCGCTTCTGCATCGGGTCAATCATATTCCGCCCACATTGAAGACGCCAAGTCTATACTTGCTAACAAGGCAAATTTTGCCTTCCATATTAACAGCGGAACAGGGGAAGTTGCGTTGGCAAAATTGCATTCGTCCTCTAATCCCGATAACCTCAACCGCTGGATAGAATTAGGCATAAGCGCAACCCCCGCCATTTAGCAGCGCAACAAAAAAGCTACCCGCTTTCGCTACTGTTATAATAGCGATTTATGCGTAAACCTATAATTTGCAAGGCTCTTTTCACAAGTGAAACGGGCTTTTTTTATCAAAAACAAATAATTGTCGCATATCCATATTAAGCTTTAACGGCTTGTTAACTTTGTTTTAATATGGTAGAATTTGTTTATATATATTTAATTATATAACTATATTTTGAAAGTTGAGGAAAGTATTTATGAATGCCGGAATGATAGCAATGTTGGTTTTACCGATTCTCGGGCAGGCACTATTGGCCGGAAACAAAAACAAGCGTAAAAGCAACACATTAAATTTACCTTCATTTAAAAATGTTTTGGAAGTAAAAAGCGCCATACCCGGTCGCATTCGTTTCTATTCGCCATATATCAAAAATAATCCTTCGATTGTCGCACAGGCAAGAGAGCAAATTATTCGATTAAAAGTTGTTCGATATGTAGAAATTAACCCTGTTACGGGTTCACTTCTAATCAAATACAACGCCATTGAAATTGAACCACATTTGTTGGAGGCGGCCACACTTAAACTCTTAGGATTAGAAGAAGCCACAAAAGCCGCTTCGGGTTCGTTAATCGGCAAGGAATTAAAAAATTTAGGCAGCGCTTTTAGCCAATCTGTATCCGACAAAACAGGTGGCTTGCTCGATGCCAAAACATTAATTGCCCTTGTGTTAATGGGTGTGGGTGTTTTCGGTTTGCTTAAAAATCCGCTTTCTATACCTTCGGGATATAACTTCTTGCTTTGGGGCGGACAAATGGTGTTCGGAGGGAAATCTTAGTGGGTGACTTTAAAGCTAACGCAGTAAAAAAGATATTTGCCATAAATGTTATTTCGGAACTTCCCGGAAGGTTACGTTTAGGAATTAAAAATTACAAACTAATCCCGCCCGATGTTGTGCTTGGCACCGTCAAGTACATTGAAAAGGCCATACTTTTATTGCCGGGTGTGACCGAGTCACCGATAAACACAAAAATAGGCACTATGCTCGTTAAATACGATAATACAAAACTAAAAACCGCAGATATTTTAGGTTGGATAGACATACTAATAGATACGGGTGTTAAATATGCACCTCAGGTGTCAAAAAGCGGAATTAAAGATCCGGATAAGATAGAGGCTTTTTACACAGCAAAATTACAAAAATTAATACCAAAAAAAGGTTAATAAAAAATGGATAATTCATTGTCTTACAACTCACAAATATTTTTCAAAGGAAAAATCATACACCGAATCAGCGGTAGAATACGGCTAAAATATAGCGGGCTAAAATATATTGTGCAAAGTTATGCAGATATTGCAAAAGAGCTGTGCGACATTCCGAATGTTGCAAATGTTTCTCTTTGTCCGATAACTCAAACCATACTTATAAAATACAAAACAAAAATATCCGAATTTTCGGACGCAACCGAAAGTGTTGATTTTGTTTTGGCAAAATATGCGTTGATGGCCTATAAAAATATGCGTTCACAAGAAAAAGAAGTCAAGGAAGAAGCCACCGTTTCGTCCGCTACTTGCCTAAAACGTTTGGCGGTTGCCGGCGGAACAATAGCACTTGGCAGGACTTTGCTTCGCAACCAAGCTGCCATACCATTAATACCGGTCGGCATTTTAGGTAGTCTGACTACATTCCCGGCGCTTGTGTCCTTAGGGCTCACCGCACCCATGTTTAAATCAGCGTGGGAAGGGCTAATTAAGAAAAAACAAC
>CAYJNC010000214.1:0-3728 GCA_964371185.1 uncultured Christensenellaceae bacterium | reverse complement strand
CAACTCCTCCTTCTGTCCACATAACGTAGGCATCTTCCTTGTTTTTATAGTAACGCTTGCGCAGACCGTGGATTTTAAAGCCGCAATTTTTATATAAACGAAGGGCGGGTTTGTTTGATACACGCACTTCGAGCGTCATGGCCTGTGCACCTTTCCTCATTCCTTCGTCTGACAACGCTTTCATCAATGTTTTTGCATAACCGTTTTTCCTGTATTTCGGCTTTACGCAAACATTTGTTATGTGCGCCTCGTCTAATACTATCCACATTCCGCCATAACCTATTATTTCTCCCCGTAATTCTATAACCAAATAAACCGTGTTCGGGTTTTCCACAATGTCGTCGTATAACATTGCAAAAGTCCACGGTTGGTCGAAACTTTGTGTTTCACACTCAAATATTTTTTCCAAATCTTCAAATATTGCTTTTCTGATTACGACATCACTTTTATTCAATCTAAACTCCCTTTTGCCGTTCTGCTTGGCTCTTTCTTAAATAGTTGGGTTTTAATTCGTTATGTAAAACCACCTTAGCCTCGCCTATACTCGCACACATACACACAGAAGATGCCCTTTGCAACATGAACTGTTGCGGTAAAAACAAGCTGTCTTGCTTAATTTTTAGAATTTCATCTTTGTATTTCATTGCCGCGTCCCCTACAAATACAGTCGGCCCACATTCTATCAGTTGCCCTACCACCTCAACAAGCGGCAAAGCATTCTCTTTAATTAAATATTTATCTTGTTGCTTGGCGCAAACATAAACTTCTCCCCTGCGTGCATCCATAATTGCGCATACAACATCATCCGTTCTCACATTGTTTATTAGTGCATCGAGCGTGTTAACCGAATACACGGGTTTTTCCATCGCATATGCAAACGCACTAACCGTTGCCGTTCCTATCCTAATACCGGTAAAAGACCCCGGCCCGACCGCAACGGCAAAGCCGTCTACGTCGGATATTTTCAAACCACAGGATGAAAACAAACTGTCTACCGCCAACATAAGCGTTTGAGCATGTTTTTTTCCGCTGTCTATATATATTTCACCTAACAGCCTGCCGTCATTAACTATTGCCGCCGACATGCTTTCACCCGTTGTGTCTATGCCCAAAATTATCATAGTTCACTCACCGTAATTTTTCTTTGTAATTCGTCTACACGTTCTATTTTAATTTCAATCTTGTCTTTAGGCAATTCTTCTTCAATTAAATTAGCCCATTCACACACACAGACGCCGTCTGCACTGCAATAATCGTAGTAGCCGATTTCTTCTAACTCTAAAACATCGCCTATTCGATACACATCGAAATGATACAGCGGCAAGTTTCCGGATTCGTACGCACGGAGCAATGTATAGGTAGGGCTTATTACCGATTCTTTCACATTCAAGCCTTTTGCAATGCCTTTTGTGAAGGCTGTTTTTCCTGCGCCTAAATCTCCCACCAAAGAAATAAAACTACCTGCCTTAAGTTTTTTGGCAAATTCGGTTGCAAATTCGGTTGTCTGTTCTTCCCCGAACGTATAAACTATTTCCATACTCTCCATTCTGCTAACAAGACTTTATATTTCCATACATTTTAATAATAACAAAACAAACGGCTACTTGCAAGTAACCGTTTGAAATTAACCATATTTTTGTGATTTTTTCAACAATTTTTCTTTTTTACCTTGTTTGTTTGCTTGCTACCTTTTGTCTTTTAAACAAACGTGACAACGGCTTGTATATTAATGCTACCACAACCGAATTGATTGCCGCCTTTATCAAGTTAAACCCTATGGTAAACGGCATAGTTTCTACGACAACTTCTGTTGGGACACCATAAAAATGCACAGTGAAAATTAGATTTGCCGGTATCATAACCGCCGCCATGCTAACCGTTCCCACCAAAAGCCCCACCATCGCAGATTTGCGGCTTTGAAACTTTCGGTAAATAAAACCTGCCACCATGACAAGTGCACCCGATGCAATGACGTGCATAGCAAAACCTACCAAACCGTCACCGCTTAAAAAAATTGCCTGTAATCCCGAAACCGCTACCACCATTCCGAGCCCTGCTATCGGTCCGAATAAAAACGAGCCGATAAGCAAAGGAATGTCGCCGGCATCATAAATTAAATAGGGAGTAGCAGGGAAAATAGGGAACCTGATTATCAGTATGAATACATATGCAATTGCGCATAACATAGCCATTTGGATTAGGTTCTTTAGATTTTGATTTTTCATAATTTGAAACCTCCGAATAAAAAAATAATTTCCAAAACAAACATGCTTCGGAAATACTAATTCTTCTCCCATCCAGACTTTAACTGTCGGCTACGGAATTTAACCGTATCAACCTTTTACTAAAAGGCTCGCAGGCTCTACTGCCGGTGGGGACTTTCACCCCGCCCCGAAGACTTATTCATTTGGTTAATGTAATAGTATCACGCATTTGCGACTTTGTCAATTTCACAAATGCATAATACTGTTACACATATATTTTTTTACCTACACCGTTTCGAGCGCCTGCTTTATGTCGGCAATGATGTCGTCGGCATTTTCAATTCCAACCGACAACCTTACCATCGAAGGTGTTATGCCCGCAGCTATAAGTTGCTCGTCTGTTAACTGTCTGTGCGTAGACGTAGCCGGGTGCAAAATACAAGTTTTTGTTGTTGCAACGTGTACGGCCAAAGTTGCAAGTTTTAATGAATCTATAAACTTTGCGGCCGCTTCTCTACCACCGCAAACGTCAAAAGAAATCACGCCCGCACAGCCTTTATTCAGATACTTATTTGCAAGTTCATAATATTTATCGCCACAAAGCCCGGGATAGCGAACATTTGTTACTTTGTCCGAAAAATGAAGCATTTTTGCAACACTGAGTGCATTTTGCGAATGTCTTTCCATACGCAAGGGTAAAGTTTCTATGCCTATTTGAGTCAAAAACGCACCGTTCGCACTCTGATATGCTCCTATGTCTCTCATCATCTGCACACGAGCTTTCACCAAATACGCCATGTTTGCAAAAGCCTCTGTATATACAAGCCCATGATAGCTTGCATCCGGCTTTGTCAGGCCGGGGAATTTTTCGTTATTCCAATCAAAATTCCCCGAATCTACAATTATACCGCCCAATTGCAAGCCGTGACCGTCTAAATACTTTGTTGTGGAATGCACTACAACGTCGGCGCCGTGTTCTATCGGCCGACATAAATACGGAGTCGGGAATGTATTGTCTACAATAAGCGGCACATTATGCGAATGCGCAATGTCTGCCCATTTTTCAATGTCTAAAACGCACAAAGACGGGTTTGACAACGTTTCTCCGAACACAAGTTTCGTATTAGAACGAAACGCCTTTGAAACTTCTTCTTTTGAAGCCTCCGGATCTACAAAGGTAACTTCTATGCCCATCTTTTTCAGTGTAACCGCAAACAAATTGGCTGTTCCACCATAAATTGTAGATGTGCTGATTACGTGTCCACCGTCTTCGGCTAAATTAAAAAGTGCAATAAAACTTGCGGCCTGCCCCGACGACGTCGCCAGCGCACCGATGCCACCCTCTAATGCTGCAATACGATTTTCAAGCACTTCTACTGTTGGGTTTGATATTCGAGAATAAAAATGCCCTGCCGCTTTTAGATCGAACAAATCACCGACGTGCTCTGTCGAATCGTAGCTGTAAGTTGTACTCTGATAAATAGGCACCGCAAGCGGTTCTCCGTTTTTCGGTTCGTACCCTTC
>CAYJNC010000213.1:2190-3744 GCA_964371185.1 uncultured Christensenellaceae bacterium | reverse complement strand
ACACAAGTAGCACAACCACCCGTGCCACAGCCCATGTGTTGTTCCATTGAAACTTGCGTCGGCACATCTCCCACAACTTTTGCAAGCGATTTAAAGAAAATAGGAGGCCCGCAAGAAAGAATAACGTCCGGTTGTTCTTCTTTAAGGCGCTGTTCTAAATCGGCAGTTATAAAACCACTTTTTCCGTATGTTCCATCGTCGGTGAAAACTATGGTTTTAGCATATTGTTGAAATTCTGCCTCTTCATACACCAAAGCCTTAGAACGAAAACCCAAAAAGGCGGTTATGTCTCTGTCGCTGTATTGCATCGCAACCGAAAGCAAAGGCGCACAGCCTATGCCGCCACCGACAAGCCAAATCTTTTGCATTTTATCGTTGATTAAAAAACCATTGCCAAGGGGCATTAAGATGTCTAATTGTTCGCCTTCCTTAACTTCCGATAAAATTTTTGTTCCCTTACCCATAATTTGGTAGGCAAAATTAACCTTTTTTTTGGTTCTATCCACGCAATTTATACTTATCGGCCTACGCATAAGAAGTTCTTTTGCATGCGGAATTTCTATATGGCCGAATTGACCGGGACGATACCACTTTAAAAACTCTTCCTCACAATCTGTTTCCAGCAAAAATATTCCTTCTGCAATTTCCTTGTTACTCAACACCGTTTGTTTATAGTGCTTTTTCATTTCATTTTTCCTCTTTTTGTAAATCTACCAGGCTAATAAATTCGTCGAACAAATATGCTGTGTCCTCAGGCCCCGGTGCCGCTTCCGGGTGGAATTGCACCGTAAACATCGGGTATCCGACATATTTAACGCCCTCTATTGTTTGATCGTTCCAGTTTTTATGCGAAACGACGGCACATGCGGGTAAGGATCTGTTTTTAATTGCATAACCATGATTTTGAGAAGTTATGTATACTCGGTTTTTCTGCATATCTTTTACCGGGTGATTAGCACCCCTGTGCCCATATTTTAATTTTTCCGTGTCTGCGCCCATCGCAAGTGCAACCAATTGATGCCCTAAACATATGCCGAATATGGGTATTTGCGCTTCGACTAATTCACGTACATTTTTTATGATTTCCGGGTTGTCTTGCGGGTCTCCCGGACCGTTTGTGAGCATTATGCCATCAAATCCGCGTTTAATAATCTCTTGCGGTTCTGTCCTTGCCGGAAAAACAGTCAACTTACAACCTCTGCTCATAAGGCTACGCAAAATGTTGCGTTTTAAGCCAAAATCAAGCACGGCAATGTTGCGTTCACCTTCTCCGCACTCGTATATTTCTTCTGAGGTAACCATTTCAACCGGTCTGACGGTTTCATATGCTTTCATTTCTTCTATCTGTTGAGCCGACGGCGGATTTTTTGTTATTATGCCGTGCATCGTGCCCTTATCACGAATCCTTCTTGTCAGCGCACGTGTATCTATGCCGCACAACCCTACTATGTCGTGTTTTATTAAATAATCTTCCAAAGATTGCTCGCACTTCCAGTTAGAAGGTGTTTCGCATACCTCTCTGACAACAAAGGCTGTGACTTGTGGCTTCTTAGA
>CAYJNC010000213.1:0-2137 GCA_964371185.1 uncultured Christensenellaceae bacterium | reverse complement strand
CAGTCTCATCGTTTATACCATAGTTTCCGATTATCGGATAGGTCATGGTAACTATTTGACCGCAATAGGAAGGATCGGTCAAAACTTCTTGATAACCCGTCATACCGGTGTTAAAAACCACTTCTCCCATCATATCACGGACGGCACCAAATGCCTCTCCCTTAAATATAGTACCATCTTCTAATGTTAAATATGCCATTGCTTACCTCTTTTAAAAAAATTTAATGCTTATATTTAATATGATATCCCCATTGTATTAAATGTGTCAAGAATATCTCTTTGCATTGCTAAAACTTCGTTTCTTGCGGCAACGGCGAAATCCACGCCTTCTTGCTTCTTCCATGCCGTCAAAATTGCACGTGAGTTGTTAACTATTCCGCCCAATCCTCTTTTATCAAAATTCGGGCAAAGCCCTTTCGCACTTCCACCCTGGGCACCATACCCGGGAATCAGCACAAACATATTCTTATGATTGTTACGAATTGTCTCCGCCTGTTTTGGATATGTCGCACCGATAACCGCACCGACGTCCGAATAACCGTATTCGCCGATTAAATCACTGCCCCATCTATCTACCAAATCGGCCATATGCTCATAAACCGTTTTATTGTCTTTTGTGATAATGTCTTGAAGCTCTCCCGAAGAAGGATTGGAAGTTTTCACCAATATGAACAAGCCTTTGTCATATTTCTTACAGTCGTTGATAAAGGGTAAAATTCCGTCTGTACCGAGATAACCGTTTAAAGTTACAAAATCAGCACAAAAAGCGGCTTGTTTTTTGTCTTCTACTTCTGTTTGGCCTAAATATGCGGTGCTGTATGCCGTTGCGGTTGCACCAATGTCGTTTCTTTTTATGTCCGCAATAACAAACAAACCATTTTTCTTTGCATACATTATGGTGTCGTAGAAAGCCTTCATTCCATAATATCCATATAACTCATAGTATGCAACTTGCACCTTAACACAAGGTATGATGTCTTTTGTTGCGTCTATCAGTGCACAGTTATAGTTGTATATATTTTGAGCAGCATACTCAAGAGGATTACTACATTTTTTGTCAATGAAATCTGCCGGGATATAGTCGTACTGTGTGTCAAGGCCGACACACACCGGGTTTTTCTTTTCTATTATACTTTTAATTAAACTATCTATCATAAACGATTTTTCCTCCAAGTATGGTGTATATTACTTTTCCATAAAGCTTTTTATCTATGTAGGGGCTGTTTTTTGCCTTAGACACGACGTCTTCTTTTTTATAAATGTAGGAAGAATCTATGTCGCAGATTGCTAAGTTGGCTTCTGTCCCTTCTTCTATTGCACCACCGCCGATATTAATAATCTCACGTGGTTTTGAGCTCATCAATTTCGCTATGTCGGGCAAGCCGACCGCTTTTTTCTTATATAAATATGTTATGGCAAGTGCAAAAGCCGTCTCAAAGCCTATCAGCCCAAACGGGGCCAAAGCAAATTCCATACTCTTTTCCTCTTCGCTATGTGGGGCGTGGTCTGTGGCGATTGCGTCTATCGTGCCGTCTTCGATTCCTCTGATAATCGCTAAGCGATCAGATTCTTCACGTAACGGAGGGTTTACCTTTGCGTTAGACTTATTTGTATAAATCTCCGCATCTGTCAGGGAAAAATAGTGCGGGCCTGTCTCGCAAGTTACATTTATACCTTGCGCCTTTGCTCTTCTGATAAGTTCTACACTACCTTTTGTCGAAACATGACACACATGTATTTTTGCGCCGATTTGCCCGGCATAGTAAAGGTCTCTTGCCGTCAATTTTTCTTCGACCGAGCGAGCAATTCCCTCTAACCCGAGTTTCCTTGAAACTTCTCCGTCGTGGGCAACGCCTTCTCCCCTTGCCTCTAAATCTTCCTCATGAAGCATTAACAAAGCGTCGCATTCTTTTGCACTTTGCATTGCTTCTTTGATTATTTCGTCTTCTTCTACCGGCATACCATCGTCTGAAAATGCAACTGCACCGGCTTTAATTAATTTTTTAAAATCCGTTAACTTGTCTCCTCGCATACCTTTTGTAATGCAGGCAACCGGCAATACTTCGATACTTCCTTCTTCTTTTGCCTTGTTCGCAACATATTCAACTAAAGTTTTGTTGTCGACAGGCGGCTTTGT
>CAYJNC010000212.1:0-3745 GCA_964371185.1 uncultured Christensenellaceae bacterium | reverse complement strand
AAAATGAAAAATCGGTCTGTGGGGAGCAGACCGATTTTAAAAAAAGAGGAGTAAAGAACGAATCTTTAAAAGCATTGTGTATGCTTTCTATTGTATATATACACACGAAATAGCAAGTTAAAACATATCTTTTAAAAATAATTATAATTTTTTAATATTCGACTATAATAATTTTTTTATTGATTTTATGAAGAAGTTATAGTTTAATATTAGATAGATACTTTTTGGTTAGAAGTTATAATAAAAATTAATATTTGGGGAGTAAGTTTATGGTAATATTCTTTTTGTCTATTTTTTTGGCTTCGGTTATCGGGGTGGTTATTGTTATGAACTTAATTTTGATGGGCGCGGAAAAACAAGAAAAGAAAATGTCACCGGAAAAAATTGTTGTGACACACCCGAAAAGTTACTTTGCGGTGGGGCTTTTGGTGGCGATATTTTTTGACGGCATGTTAATAGCAATGGCAGTTATGGTAGAAGACATGGGCGAAATATGGTGGGTTGCGATCATTCTTTCTCTGTTTGCTTTTCTTGGGATATATATTTTAATAAAGGCTGTGCGTTTTAAAATAAGGGTGGAAGAAGAATATTTAGAATATACCGATACATTTAAAAAGAGTGTTCGAGTAGGTTATGGGGAAATTGCAAAAGTAGTGGTTTTAGGCCCCGATTCTATGCATATGACAGATAGAATTCAAATTTATTTTTCGGAAAAAAACAAGATAAAAGTCGAAAAAATAGACATAGGCTACGACCTGCTGTTAAGAAAATTGAAAGATGAAGGAGTACATATTAATACATATGCCCCGTTTAGAGCTTAAAAGAGCTTGTAACCTAAGCTGTGTCAGAATAAAAAAGGCGGTGTCTTAAGACATCGTCTTTTATGTAAAAATGTTTATCTGTCTTCTTCCTTGACGTACAAATAACAGTCGGGGGAATGGTCGTTCATTATTCCGACTGCCTCTAAGTACGAAAAACAGGTTACAGTGCCCATGAATTTAAAACCACGTTTTTTTAGGTCTTTTGAAACCCTGTCCGAAAGTTCGTTTTTCGTTGTTTTACCGTCAAACGGAAAATATAATACTTTATTGTCGGTAAATCCCCAAAGATAATTTGAAAAACTGCCGAATTCTTCGACGACTTTTAAATATGCCTTGGCGTTTGCAACCGTGGCAACAATTTTCGCTTTGTTGCGAACTATGTCGGTGTTTAAAAGCAATTCAGATATTTTTTCATCGTCGTATTCGCTTATTTTATGCGGATCGAAGTTGTCGAATGCTTTTCTGAAAGCCTCTCTTTTATTCAGTATTAACAGCCAAGAAAGACCGCAATGAAAACTTTCTAATATAAACATTTCAAAAAGGTGTGCGTCGTCTTTTGAGGCTACTCCCCATTCTTTGTCGTGGTAGTCTATGTAGGTTTGAGATTTTAATAATCCCGGCCAATTGCATCTTTGCATATAGTGTTCTCCGTTTCGGTATTTGTAAAATGCCTGCTTAAAGGCGTTTATTTCTTGTTGCGATTACGTATAAAAGTATGAGTTATGTGCGGATTATGGCTTTTTCTGTGTTGGATTTCAAAACAATTGAATGATTTCATCAGTTGAGAAAGTTTTTGGTAACCATAGTTTCTTGAGTCAAAAGCCGGGTAACGCTTGTTTAGACGTGAGCCAACCGGTCCTAAAGATGCCCACCCGTCGTCGTCTGAAATGTCGTTTATTATTGCGTAAATTGCATTGGAGAGCTTGTTGCGGTCGGGTAGGGCTGCGTGCTCTTCGTCCGCTTCCGATTCGCCCTCGGCATTCTGAATGCTCTGCGCCAAAACCTCTAAATATTTAAATTTGTCGCAGGCGTTGACGAATGGTGCAGGTGTCTTTTTCTCGCCCATACCAATGACAAACATGCCGGCTTCACGCAATCTTGCGGAAAGCCTGGTAAAGTCGCTGTCGGAAGAAACTATGCAAAAACCGTTTACGTGCGCAGAATATAGTATGTCCATAGCGTCTATTATAAGTGCGGAATCTGTTGCGTTTTTGCCGGTTGTGTAACTGTATTGTTGAATAGGCGAAATAGAGTAGTCTAACAAAACTTTTTTCCATGAAGAAAGTTGCGGTTTTGTCCAATCGCCGTATATTCTTTTGTAGGTGGGAACACCGTAATTTGTTATTTCGTCAAATATTGCCTTTACATACATTTCAGAAACGTTGTCGGCATCTATTAACACCGCAATTCTTTTATCTATATTTTCCATATTTTTTCCTTTGTTTTTTATATGTGGTGCGATTTTATTTTGTAAACAATAAATTATTTATTCTAAGTTGGCGTGCAGACCCATCAGTCTTTTGTTTTGCTCGCTTACGGTTGTGTCAGAACCTAAACAAGCGATTATGGTGTCGCAAACCAATAAAACGCTTTGCTCAAAAGAACTTGCGCCCGGTTGAACAGACCTTACTTCGTTTGCGGAAATATCGTCTTTTTTTTGCGCCGATATCAAAACATAATTGTCTGAAATTTTGCCAAGCGTAGAGTTTTCATTGGCCGTAATCAGCATTATTTTTGCACCGGAATTTTTTGCGCTTCTTGCTACGATTTCCAATGTTTTTGTTTCGCCCGACCCGGAAGCAACAACCAATAGGTCATCTTCTTTTATTGCCGGAGTGGTTGTTTCGCCCACAACAAAGGCGGTGTGTCCGGTTTGCATTAAACGCATTGCAAAACATTTTATCATGAGTAATGATCGCCCAGCGCCGGTTACAAATATTCTTTTTGAGGTGTTTATTTCGTTTGCAAAAACAAGCATTTCTTGTTCGTCGACAGTTGAAATGATTTGGCTAAGTTCTTGCATAACATTTGAAAACGTTGTTTTAATCTCCAATGGTAAACTCCTTAAACGTATTCTACTTCAGTTCGTTTTGCATCTGTATAACGGCTTCACGCAAATTTTCCTGAGAAGTAAGTGCGCCGCCAACCACGACAATTTCGGGATTGTATTGGTAGAATTTAGGCACAGACTGTATGTTTACGCCACCGGCCAAAGCAGATTTCGCATTTTTAAGCAACGGGTGTATGGCGGCCAAATCAGCATAAGGGCTTTGCCCTGTGCTTTGCACGTCTACGGCTGTATGAATGCAAATGTAATCTACACCCATTTGGTCGAGCTCTTTTGCTCTGATAGTTATGTCTTTTATGCAAATCATGTCGGCCATTGTTTTTCTATTGAATTTTTTGGCGGTTTTTACAACGCCTTTTATTGTCTCGTCTTGTGAAAAAGCAAGAACCGTGACAATGTCGGCGCCTGCCATAAAAGCATCGGCAGATTCTATCTCGCCACCATCAACAATTTTTGTGTCTGCCAAAACACACAAGTCTTTGTATCTGCTTTTGAGTTCTCTGACGGGGTGTAAACCTTCTCTTATTATCATAGGTGTGCCCACCTCTACAATGTCTATTATATCTTTAATTTGCTCGGTCATCTCTAATGCTTTTTTTGTATCGACCAAATCGAGCGATATTTGCAATTTCATATTTTTCCCCTTTTATGTTGAAATAGTGCGGTATTGTTTTATTATAACCTATCTACAGATAAAAGCAAATATTCAAATATTATTATTGTATGCAAAATAAAAAAAGCCTGTTTTCGTCAGGCTTTTTTTAACACATACTACTACTCTATAAAACAAGGGGGGGAGTCTTAAGATTCTTCTTACACTGATGGAAAAATCTTCTTAACTATGCATTTCGTACTT
>CAYJNC010000211.1:0-3756 GCA_964371185.1 uncultured Christensenellaceae bacterium | reverse complement strand
TCTGAAAAATAATCATTTATTTTATTCTTTATTTTCGCTAAATTGCTGTTCACTAAATGGCCTCCTACTAAGACTTTCGCGCTATAATTTTTCTCTTGTTCTCTCAGAATACCCGTCTATATTCCAATCGGCTTTTATTATCGAAAGTTTATTTTTGATAACAACCGCCATAATAGAGTACACATCTTCTTTCAATTTTGCCGGCTCTACTTCTAAATCAGACATATCTGCATGCGAATCACAAAACGCATAGTAGTACGGGCAAACATCATATATCTTTTTAATAAATTCAACTATTCTCTCTGTCATTTCATCAATGTCTGTATTTTCTAAAATAAAACTTTCCGAAATATCTATTTTTAATTCATACAAACCTTTGTTTTTTTCTACAATTATATTTCCATCTACCCATATATCAAACAACTTACCATACATAACCATAGAAATATAAGCCATCTCACAAGATAGCTCTGCTATTTTTTTAATTTCCAAGTATGGAACACGTTCCAACTCTTCCCACACAGCATCTTTTGAATATTCAATACTATTTATGTTTACTTCATCGACAAGATAATTAAGCAAACTATATATGGTATCATAAATTTTTTCACTTTCTTTGTATACAAAGCCAACCGTCACAAAACTTCCCGAATTTTTCTTCTTATATATCTTTTCTCTTTCTTCCTCTTTTCGCCATCTTGCAAGCAAGTTTTTTGCCGCCCCATCGACACCCGAATCTGTTTGTGCCGAAGTAGGTTTTTCTACCAAGTTCTGCAAAACCTGCTTAAATTCATCTCGATAAATATTCGGGATAAAGCGGCCAAACTCGTACAAACAAAACAATTGTTGCTCCTCGTCTGCCTCTGCTTTTTTTAGCAAGCCTATAATATATGGCATAACATATTCCGGATAATTTTTTAAAATAGGCGTCAATTCCCTAGTTACCGGCCAATTAGCATCACAATACCCTTCCATCAACTCGCTCAATATTAAATTAATCTCTTCACCCGTCAGTTCTCGTAATTTCGGCAACGCAGAAAAATCAAACTTATTTTTTGGTATACAAGTTTTTAAATATTCTCTGTTCATATTCTTATCCTCAATATTATTTTTAGCATTTAAACTAACCACTTCATCAAATTTATTTGAATCCATCATATAGTTCCTAAATCCCGAAAATTCAAACGGTGGTTTTAATGCTATACCTGTCGTTTGAATAAATAAGTCTCCGTAATGATTAGAAATTATAGATATATCATTGTCAGACACATAATAGGTTTTACCGTCAATAATTTCTTTTTTCATCGTTTCTTGAATTTTGCTGACAAAATTGCAGGCTAAATCATATATACCCGAGCTACACACAATATGATTTCTATAGAATAATATTGTGGAGTCGGCATAATATGTTAAACTATTCTTTACGCAAGCAATTTCTTTTCCTTCAACTATTGCAACCAAGGCTTTTAAATATTTTCCTATTTTTTTAATTACATATATTTTATTTTTAAATATTAAAAAATCTTCAATTTGGCACTCTTCACTTTCAAGTAGTGTCACCGCTTTTGTTTGCATATCAATTACCAATATGCCCCCCTTGCCCTCTACCAATAAATTTTGCTCAAAAATAATATAAGGGATTTCTCTGCCTTCACTGCTCGATATAACATTGTTGCCACTTCCAATAAACTTTAAATCCTCTGCCTGCGGGTCGACCACCTTGCCGTCGACTATCGGAAAAACGCAATACTCCTCTTCTATTCTGCTTTTCATAACAATTTTTTCTTTGCTATCAATGTTAATTCTACAAATTTCAGAGGTTGAACCTATTTGCTTTTTATAAAACAAACAATTTTCTCCGATTGCAATAAAATCGTAAAAAGCAACTTTCTCTTCCGATAATTTATATTGTTCTTCAATATAATACAACTTATTAGAAGAAGCATTATAACAAATTATCCCTATTGATTTTATTACATAACAGTAATATTTACCGTTGTCTATCACTTGTCCCTTCTTATTACCTAAATCTTTAAAAAAAGATGATTTACTATTTCTATCCATTGCATAAGAACGGTTTTGCGAACGCCTAACTAACTCTTCTCTGAATTTATCGGCTAAATTCATGTCTACACTTTTGGTAATATTGCGAATTTCATCGGCCACCTCGTGCAATGCCGATTGCAATAGTAGATCAGCCTCAATTATTGAGAAATCTTTTACTTCTAACAATTTTTCAATTAGGTCGGGGTTAGACATAAACTTATAATAATTGCCCATCAATACAACAGAATATTTAAGTTCGTCCCAAACTTCCGCCGAGTAACCTTTAATTTTTGATTCCGCTTCTCTTATTTCTTTGGTATCGCTTAGGCGTATTATATTCTCAAAACTATCTATACCCTCAAAAAAATCCGCTTTCATTGCAACAATATAGTGTAGCAGCGAATTATATTCAATATGGCTCACATTAAATGGAACTTCATAAGCATAATCATACCACCGGCATGGCTCTTGATTTTTTGTAAAATCATAATCTATACAGAAAGATTGTTTATTTACTTCATCATAATATTTCGGCAACCCGTCTTTTCTCCAAAACACTACATTGTAATATTTTTTTTGCGTATACAAAGCTTCTCTATTTTTTAAAAATCGAGGTTCCGGAAACATTTCTTGCCATTCAACAATCTCTTCTTCACTCAATGTATTTTTCCACGCATCAATGTCAAAAAGATATTGTTGCCCCCCACCAATTCTTGTACCAATAGACGTTTCTTCTATTTCATGATACACCAACCACATGGGCAGCATGACACTATTTAACTTTTTAGTTTTCATGTCGGCATTTCCTTTCAGTGCAGCTTTGTTATTCTCTTTCCACTTTTTTCTCTAACGCTTCACGGTTTTTCCTGCTCGCAATTTCTATTTCGGCTTCTGCTACTATTCGTTTATTATCCATCAATTCAAGAAACGCCTGCTTATTCCCTTTTAAAAATTCTCCCGCATATTTTTTAACATATTCCGCTACCTTCTCTAATCGCTTATACAAATCTTCTTCATTACATATTTCACTATACAATGTTTTATCTTCTATATTATGAAATTGCAATATGTCCTCTAAACAGCAGGGCAATATTTCTACTTCATCATCTTCTTTCCTTGTCTCTTCAAGCAAGTCGTCCGAATGTTCTTTAGAATAATCTTCAATTTCTTTAGTATATTTCATTATTTCCTCAATATTCCCACTTGCAATTGCTTTTTCCAACTTTTCAATTGGCAATTTATCTCGCCATTCGTCTGTTGCGCTTTTGCCCTCTAAAGATATGTATACATTCCCTTTTGGGATTACCAGTACTCTCACATTTTCATTCACATAAATCGCTTGGTAAAAATGTATATACTTTTCATTCAAACCATACTCTGCCTCAAGAAATTCAAATAACTCTTCTACATATTCACTAAACTGCTGTCCCAATTTTCTTTCCGTATTATATTCTCTTCTTTCTCTTTCCTTGCGCTCATTTACTTTATCAACTACTTCCGCAGGAATTTCTTTTAACGTTTCTACACTTTTAACTTCACTTATAAAGATTTCATCTGCATTAATTCCAAGTATACCGTCATAAATCGACAGATTATATTTCGCCGGCCGTTCTTTAGTTATATAATCATTACGGTACATAACGTCTATCCTAAACCCTCTGAGTTTTGTTTGATAATACTCAGAGTCATCTCTATAATATTCATTTATAT